>JAJYQZ010000137.1 GCA_021794335.1 bacterium | reverse complement strand
TGCTTTCATCGGCATACCTCACATGAAGACTGTCCCTATCGGCAGTTGAATAGACGGCAACGGTTTTAATACCCAATTCTTTGCATGCCCTTATAATTCTGACTGCTATCTCGCCTCTATTGGCTATTAAGATCTTTCTAAACATATATTTTTATAGGGGCTCCACAAGAAATAAGGGCTGCCCATATTCCACCAATTGCCCGTCTTCAACAAGGATGGAAACAATTCGGCATTTTATATCTACCTCAATCTCGTTCATTATCTTCATGGCTTCTATGATACAAACAGGGCTGTTTTTTTCTACAACGGAATCTACCTCGACAAACGGCGGTTTATCCGGGGATGGAGACCTGTAAAAAGAACCCACGAACGGCGATACTATTTCCTTTAGAGTTTCTTTTTTTAATGCAGGTTCCGCTAATTCGGATTTTAGGGTTTGCGCCCTTTGCGCAGAAAGCTCGGTTAACTCGGCATGCTCGATACCTTCAATTTGCGCCAAATACTCCTTTTTTTCACGAACCCTGTGCTTCAAATCCTGCGCTGCCGTTTCTTCATGGCTTAATTTGACCGAAACCTCTTCGTCGCCTTTCTTATAGTAAAATTCTTTAATTTTATTAGATTTAATAAATTTTATTAAATCCTTTATATCATTTATATTCATCGGCTTATAAGGCTTTTGTTATTTTATTATTTGTTATTTTAAACTAACCCTTTCTATATATGATTTTGTCCTTGTATCAACCTTAATTATATCACCTTCGTTTAAAAATAGAGGCACATTTATTACAAGACCGGTCTCAAGCGTAGCAGGCTTTGTAGCCCCCGAAACCGTATCGCCCCTCAGTCCAGGCTCCGTTTTTATTATTTTAACTTCAATAAAATTAGGCACCTCGATATTGATAGGCTTGTCGTTGTAATAAAGAACATTGACCTGAATATTCTCGAGCAAAAAGCCTGCGCTGTCGCCGACAGCTTCTTTGCTTATATGGATCTGGTCGTATGTTGCGTTATCCATAAAGATATAATCGTTACCTTCATAGTAAAGATACTGCATATTTTTTTCTTCCATATTTGGCGTTTCCACCTTTTCGCCGGATCTAAATGTCCTGTCTATTACCTTTCCGTTAATCAGATTTTTAAGTTTTGTCCTCACGAAAGCCCCACCCTTTCCCGGCTTTACATGTTGAAAATCAACAATCTCGAAAGGCTCTTTGTCCATCTCTATTCTCAATCCTTTTTTGAAATCTGTTGTGGAATACACAAATAAATACCTCTAAGAAACTAATTAAGTAAATATGCAAATTATAATATAAATAATAATTTAAACAATTTAAAATAAAATAAAATAAAAATCAACCTTTAATTTTATTAATATATAATTAAATAGTTTTATTTAATTTATTGCAATATATCTTTAACATAAAAACTTTTCTTCTTTATATTCGTAATAACTTGCGCCCCGTCCCTTTCCACATAGCACATATCTTCGATTCTCACGCCAAATTCCCCTTCCAGATAAACTCCCGGTTCAACGGTAAAAACCATCCCCTCTTTAACCGTATCGGCATTTTTATTATAAACGTAAGGATATTCGTGTATATCGAGCCCAACCCCGTGTCCGAGAGAGTGGGTAAAATATTTGCCGTATCCTCTTTTTTCTATATAATCTCTTGCGGTTTTGTCTAAGTCTTTAAATTTGACCCCGGGTTTTATTTTTGAAATCGCCGACTGTTGCGCAGAATAAACCGCGTCGTAAACATCGGAAAATTTTTTGTCCGGTTTGCCGAAATGAAGCGTTACCGTTTCATCGCTTTTATATCCGTTACATTCCGCTCCAAAATCGAATAACAAAATGCCGTTTCTGTCCACCGGTTTACCTGAAGGCGCCCCGTGGGGCATACTTGAGTTTTTATCAGACAGCACAATCGTCTCAAAAGACTCTTTGGAATTATTATTTATCAAGCGCTTTTTATATTCCGCAGCAATACCCTGTTCGCTAAATTCTAATCCCGAATCTAACGCCTCTCTCAACGAATTTAAAACTGAATCTTCGGCTATAGAAACAGCCTTTTTTATGTAACTTAGCTCGTTTTTATCCTTTAAAGAACGAATTTTTAACAATGCATTATGCGAAGGAATTAATTTGACCGAATGTTTAAACGCCTTTTTAAAACTCAGGAATTCTTCGTATGTAAAATAAGGGGATTCAAAAAGCACCGCAGGTTTATATCTATTGTCATTACCTACGTCAATGAATTTTTTCGTTATATCGGCTGCGATATCTTTATATGTCTCTTTAACGCCGATTATATTTATATTAAAACCTTTACTTCTGCCCCCATCTTCGGCTTTGCGCACCTCTTTTTTTGCCCGCTGAGCATATCTGCCGTCCACATACAGAGTTATTTTTCCGCTTTCGGACACATAAAGATAACCTTCTCCAGAATAAAAAGTTATATAAAAAATATTACTGTTATTTTTAATTAAAAAACCGGATGCTTTTTTATTATTTATGGGAAAAATTAAATCCTGAATATTAAACATGATAATGCGAAATGAAAAGATGCCGATTTTTTCAGCTTACCTTATAAGCGTAAGCCTTTTGCAGGAAATTATTTATGGCCGATATTTGAGCATCGGCCGCCTTTTTTTTACCGGCATTTTCCTCATTGATCAGAGATTGCAGCCTT
>JAJYQZ010000311.1 GCA_021794335.1 bacterium | reverse complement strand
TACAAACGAAAAAATGGTGTCAAATTTATCGGACAAAGAGCATAAAGCCGATAAATCATTGGAAGGTAAAATCCTTTTTTTAGATTTAACTATCGGGTAATAATGCTCCTCTATTGCAAGGCATACGTCTCCCTCTTCTTTTGCCCTTTTTGCATAAATTTTGCCCGCTATTCCCTGCATCTCCGGAAATTCATATACGACATGGGTTGCAAGGTCAAATTTTAACAGGTTTGCCGCACGGTTAAATTGCAATGCGTCATTTTCGGTAAAATCGCATTCTTTAGCTATGAATAAGCCTAATTCCTTTATTCTTTCCGTTTTATCAAAATATGAACCTAAACCTTCATAAAATAGAATATCCTTAGTCTTTTCCACAAAATACGAAAGAGGATGTTTGATGTCTTCTTTATAAAAAAAATCCGCATCGGCAAGCCTTGCCCCCAAAACCTTCGAATAACCGGAACGAATGTTATTTTCTGTTTCCTCTCTATTTTTATTTATTTGCCAAATTGAAATATTTGCAATGCCTATAAAAGAGGGCGCCAAATTAGCTCCGCTTTTTACCGAATCATCCTTATTTTTTAAAGGAAAAAACCTCTGATGTTTGCGCATAACTATCGATAAAAGCTCTTCGGGAATGGACAGGAATTTTTTGTCAAAATTGCCTGTGATTGCATGCGGCGTTTCGGTCAGCCCGACGATTTCATCCATAAAATCATCTTCATATTCGGCTATGTCTAATTTTAATTTTCCGGCGATAATCTCAAGTTCTTTTTCTATAAATAACCTTCTATGTCCATTTTCTAAAATAATCCCGCTTGAAGAAATCAATTTAAAATAATCCTTTGAATTATTGACTCTCGTATATGATGTTTTATATGACCCGTTTCTTATAAGATAGGTGTAATCCCCCGCTTTAATATCCCCGTAATAAAATCTAAGGGGTTTCCCGTCGAAAAGCGACAAAATCCATAAAACCGGTCTTGGATAACGAACATCTTTATTTAGCCAGAACATAGACTTCTTAAAAGGGAGATTAGTAATAATATTTGGAATGTTTTCGCTTAACAGGTTTTTTAATAATCTTCCTTTTATAATCTTTTTATAAGCTACATAAGGTCCTTTTTTTTGGTGAATCACATATAGCTTTTTATGGTTTAAAATCCCGTTTTTTTTCATGAATTGAGTTAAAGGCAACGCCGGCAAATCCCCGTGGTAAGATATATTTAAAGGGGGGCCTACTATCTCGGTTTCTCTATCAAGCGACTTTAAAGGCAGGCGCTTAATGAAAACAACGACGCGCCTCGGCGTCGAAAACGATTGGATAGCGGGCTTTTCAGGAAGCGACAAATCTTTTTCAAAAAAACTTTGAAGGCTGTCCGAAAGTGCGGCAGGAATAGCCCTTACCTCGCCGTAGGGGAGTTCTCCCGAACCGATTTCTAATAAATATTCGCTCACGGTATCATAACCATTTAAATGTTACGGTTAAACTTAAAAATAAAACTTGCAAATCCGGATCTATTTTATTCAACATCATCTTTTTTTGTGTAAAGTTTAGCACAGCCCTCGGCCAAACTTCTCACCCTTAATATATAATTCATCCTTTCGGAAACGCTTATAAGTCCTCTTGCGTCCAGTAAATTAAAAACATGGGAACACTTGAGACAATATTCATAGGCGGGTTTAATGAGCTTCATATTTTCTAACGAAAGAAGTTTTTTCGATTCCTTTTCATAAATATCGAAAAGCGAAAATAATGTTTTTCCGTCCGCAAATTCAAAGCTGTATGTAGAAAACTGAAGCTCGTCATCTTTGTGAATATCGCCGTATTTCAGATTTTGGTTCCACTGCAAATCAAAAACATTGTCTTTATCCTGAAGATACATTGCTATTCTTTCTAATCCGTAGGTTATTTCAACCGCGGGTTTAATAAGAGTGATGCCGCCAATCTGCTGAAAATAAGTAAACTGGGTAATTTCCATACCGTCAAGCCAGACCTCCCAGCCAAGACCCCATGCTCCCAAAGTCGGAGATTCCCAATCGTCCTCTACAAACCTTATATCGTGCATATCCGGATTAATTCCGACACGCTCCAGACTTTTGAGGTAAATCTCCTGAATACTTTTTATGTAGGGCTGAATAATAACCTGAAACTGGTAGTATCTCCCGAGCCTGTTAGGGTTTTGGCCGTATCTTCCGTCGGCGGGCCTTCTTGAAGGCTGAACATAAGCAACTCTCCAGTCATCCCCCTTTAAGCACCTGAGAAATGTATAAGGCGAAAAAGTGGCGGCTCCAACTTCCATATCAAGGGGTTGGAGAATAACGCACCCAAAATCGGACCAAAAATTTTGGAGTTTAAATATTAAATGTTGAAAATCTAAGCTTTTAATTTTGATATATCGCGCCCTTTAAAATTTGGTATAAAATTTTATGTATATATTAAAGATATTAAAGGATAACATTATACTAAAGGGCAAGCATATTTTCAATAGATTTTCTTGCTTGAATCCTGATATCCTCGGAAATTCTAATAATATTCTTCATATTTGCCAAAGAGGCTATAACATCTTCCAGATGGGTTCTTTTCATATTCGGACAGATAAGACCTTTGTTCGATGAAATAAAAACCTTATCGGGATTCTCCTTTTTCATTTTATACATTATGCCCTGTTCCGTCCCGATGATAAAATATTTTGCATTAGATTCACGGA
>JAJYQZ010000298.1 GCA_021794335.1 bacterium | reverse complement strand
GATTAATTTTTTTTCCAAACTAATTTCCGCAATGCGGACACGGCAAAATGAAGATAAAACCGTTTGCTTTATTAAATATATTTGAAAGAAAATCTTTAAGTTTAATAGACGACCCGCCTACTTTATTTATTTTTAAAAGCGGCAAAAACAAAACATCTATTAAATACGACGATATTTACGATATAAAATACGGCAGCTCTTTTATTTTTTCTACAATAGTCGTCATTTTGAATAATCGCCCCAGCATTAAACTGTCTTTTATTCCTAAAAACTCTATCAATAATTTTTTGCATTCTTTATCCTCTAAGCTCAAATCTCTTTGTCTTTTAAAGTTAAACGATTTAGGAATAGAAAAATTACGTTCCGACTATAAAGATTTAATGTCTCAGGACAAATATATCGCATATTCCGATATATCTTTGCTTAAAGAAAAATACGGCTCTTTAGTAGATTATTGTTCCTATCTCGTAAAATCTTCTATGTATAAGTTGTTTGACGACGCCGATTTATCCCAAAAAATAAAAAACATAGCGAAATTTAGGTTTACGGAAGAAATAGAAAAAAGAAACGTAAAATATATAGAATCGGAAAAAAATAAATATAAAAACCTTTTCGTTAGCGCAAAAGGCAATGAACTAACCGAAGAGCAGAAAAACGCAATTATAACGCTCGAAGACAGAAACCTTTTAATCGCCGCGGCTGGTTCTGGAAAAACGGAAACGATGCTTTATAAATTAAAGTATGTTCTGGAAAAGGATTTATATGAACCAGAGCAGATACTTTTGTTGGCTTTTAACAAAAAAGTTAGAGTAGAATTAATTAAAAGAGCAGGTTTAATCGGCATTGATTTGGGAAAGGGAAATATCCATACTTTTCATTCTTTCGGGTTTTCGGTTATAAATAAATCGGAAGACAATACGGTTTCGGTAGCCGACGAAAATTTTGCGAACAGATTTATCAGAAGTTACACTTCCGTTAATAAAAAATTCTTCGGCTATTATGTCGAATTTGTAACCCGCTATTTATCGGATTTAAAAGAAACTGCCGATCCTTACGCCGAATACAACGATTTATTGGAAAGAGGCAGATATAAAAAAGCCGTAACCGGCAAAGACATTCGTTATAGGACCATAAAAGGCGAATATGTTAAGTCTTATCAAGAAGCGGTTATCGCAAACTATCTTTACGTAAACGGCGTGAACTATCAATACGAAAAGCCTTATTTTTCAAAAAACAAAAGAGAGATTATAGCTAATCCTGATTTCTATTATTCAGATATAGATTTATACCACGAGCATTTTGCCGTAGATAATAGCGGTAAATCGGTTTTCGGGGAAGAATATATAGAAAATATGGATAGAAAAATAAAACTTTATAAGAAAGATAAAGTAGATTTCATTGCGACTACGAGCGGGATGTTTTTTTCAGGCAAACTATTAGGCTATCTTAAAAAAGAACTTATTAAGAGAGGTTTAAAATTTATTCCTAAAACCGTATCGGAAATCAACAGAGATTTAAGTAGAATTGGAGAGAGCAAACTAAACGACTTGCTCGCCAGTTTCCTTGATAATTTTAAGGACAGACAAATTAACCTTGATGAATTAAAACGAAAAGCCAAATCTATCAAATTTTCATACGGTAGAAAAAGAAATATTCTGTTTTTAAAAATGTTCGAAGAAGTTTATAACGCTTACGCTAACGAACTTAAAAGCAAAAACATGATAGATTATACCGATATGGCGATAAAAGCCGCAGAAAACATTAATTCCGGCTATTTTATCCCCGATTATAAACTTATTATGATAGACGAGTTTCAGGATATTTCGGATTCTAAATTTAATTTGGTAAAAGCCGTTTTGGATAAAAATAAGGACGCAAAACTTTTTGCGGTAGGAGACGACTATCAGGCTATAAACGGTTTTGCAGGATCCAATATTAAATATATCTATGACTTCGATAAATATTTTAAAAACGGCGATTACGGCGTAAAAACAGATTTTCTGACTAAAACCTTTAGGTGCGATAAAGGCATAGTCGATTATTCTTCCGAGTTTATTCAGAAAAACCCTAAACAGATAAAAAAGAGCATAGTTGCCAATACGGATTTAGCCAAAGACGCCGTCGTAATAGTGAACTACGAAGAAGATTCGGAGATATTCGCTGACATAGAAGAACTGCTAAAGAACGAAAAAGATAAAACTGTTTTTATATTAAACAGAAAAAATAAATCATTTTTAAAAAAAGATCTATACGCCGCTGAAATAGATTTGCTTAAAAAGAAATTTAAACCGCAGAACATAATTATATTTAACGACACTATTCACGGTTCAAAAGGTCTTGAAGCGGATATCGTTTTCTTGATTTATGCGAATAAAAAAAATATTCCTTCCGAAAACGCAAGCGATTCTATTCTTAATCTTGTGTCAGACGCTATTAACGAATATCCTTTTGCGGAAGAAAGGCGGCTTTATTACGTTGCTCTAACAAGGGCAAAAGAAAAAGTCGTAATTTATGCAAATAAAAGCTACGAGTCTCCTTTTTTGAAAGAATAATCAAAAAGATTATAATAATCATATTATTTTTTAAATATCGTTTTATTAAATTTTTGTATTGACAAACATTTATTAAAGTGATATTTTTTAAGTAAACTTTTATTTTTTTTAGGTGCTTTCATGACTCGAATTACTCATATCATAGCGGGACTTACCGTTGCCGCCGCTTATATAG
>JAJYQZ010000105.1 GCA_021794335.1 bacterium | reverse complement strand
TTGTTAGCCTTCCCGCAAGGAGTTCTCCGTTAGCCAATCTTCTTTGACATAAGCAGGGTAAATTCCCTTAAGAACGCATTATTATAAAGGTGGCTGTTTAAGTTCATCTGATTTAAGGCGTCCTGCATGCTTAATCTTATTCTATACGGCCTATTTCTTGTAAGAGAATCGAATTTGTTGGCGATTATTAAAATCTTTCCGTAAGTCGAAATATCTTCTTCTGTCTTGCCGAATGGATAACCAGAGCCGTTTGAAGCTTCGTGATGTTCTAAAATACCGTTAACAACATCATTATTCTCCATATCGTTTTGCAGCGCAATATCTTTTGAATATATAGGGTGTTTTTGGATTTCGTTAAGCTCGATTTCCCCCAAATCCCTTTTTGACAGAAGCGCTTTGGGAATTTTTAATTTTCCGATATCGTGTATAAGCCCCGATAAACCGATTTCAAAAAGCGAAATTTTATTGGCAAAGCCAAGCCTGTTTGCCAAAGACATAGCATAAATACTAACATTAATCCCGTGGCTTACTTCATTATAATCGTAATCGGAAAGATTTAAAAGATTAGTAAAAGCAAATTCGCTGATTAAAAGATAATCGATGGTAGTTTCGATGGTTTTTTTGATATTTTTCTGGTTATCCTTAAGATTTCCCGTTGTTATAAGATATTCCGCGTAAACCTTAGAATAAATATAAATTTTTACGGCCTTTTCTTCGAAACCTAAATCTTTTGAGTTTACGATGCTTTCCATATGCCCCATTATATCGTCGTCATATTTTTCTTTATCCTCTCCTTTAATGTAAAGATGATCTACGCCGTTGTTTTTTAATCTTAAAGCATCGTTTTGAGAAAATATGAGGGCTTTTGCCCTGTATAAAACATAGTTTTCTCCCGATTTTATGTAAAGGGGATAGTCGGAATTCTTGCCAAAAATCAGGCTTTCTATTAATATCGGAAGATATTTTTCTTTTTTATCCATGCAGGAATTCTCCTTATTGCAAGGTTGCGCGGTTTTAGCTTAAAATTATATAATTACGGAATTAAGTCCCCTTTTTATGCATCCTTCTTTAAAGTCTTCAGCCTGTTTTTTGTCCCCTACTATAGTTCCGTAGTGCATGGGTATAGATACTGCCGCCTTGATTTTTTCGGCCGCGCCTATAGCTTCGGCAGGGGTCATCACATATGTGCCGCTAACCGGAATAAATAACAAATCGATATTTTTTGAGGCCAGATTGTCCATTTCAGGTATATGGTCAGCGTCGCCCGTATGATAAATTTTAACCCCGTTAAAAGTAACGATAAACCCGAGTTTTTTGTCCTCTTTCGGATGATAAACCTTGCCCGGTTCCCGAAATTTGTTTATGTTATAAGCTGGGACGCCTTCTATATGCAAGTCTTTAAAATCGATTGAATCGCCCGGGGCAATAATTACGGCTTTATTATCAAGTGATGCACCCATTTCTTTATGCGTCATTTTATTCATGAATAAAACAGTGGAATCTTTTATTATTTTGCGAATATCATCCATGGAAAAATGATCGAAGTGTTCATGCGATACGAAAATATAATCCGCTTTAGGTTCGCCGTCGTGCAATTTAAATGGATCAAAGTATAAATTTACCTTGCCGTTCGTTATCAGAAAACTGTCGTGGCAAAACCTTTTTATTTCAAGTCCTTTATAGTTAAACATAAAAAACCTCCCGCAAATTTATTTGTTTATTTGTTATCTTAATTATCAATACAAATACAAAAAATATTAAAAGATTGTATTATATTTTATCATAATTATCGTAGAATTGTTAAGAATTAGACATATATAAATATATATTGTAATTGTATATAGTTGTAATATATAATAATGTCAAATACCCGCACTAAAGACGCTGCGGGGATAACATGTTTTGCGGCGAACAAAATATCTAAAAATTAATTAATAGTTTTAAAGTTATTCGAGGTTAAAACCATGAATGCTAAAAAAAGAATCAAAAAGTTTTTCTTATTTACCTCATCCTTAGGTATGCTTGTCTTATTTTTAAGCGGCTGTGCGGCATATTACGGTCCGCTGGACTCGTCGGCATATTCGCAGGGATACATAAGCGTTGCCACGCCTAATTTTGCCTTTTCGTTCGGCGAAGGCGTGAACGCGTATTATGCTCCTGCGTTTGGCGCCTACATATACGGGTATAACGGATATTATTACAGGTGGCTTAACGGCGGCTGGGTTTACGCAAGCGTATATGCTGGCCCGTGGTATCCCGTTACTTCAGGAATATTTCTTCCGGGAATTCTGGCTTTTGGTCCGCCGCCTCCGATAGTTGCTTACAGGCCGTATTTTGTATGGTGGAGGATGCATGCAGGTCCATGGTATAGGGCTTATCATCCGGGCTGGTGGGCAAGGCATCAAATGTTTTTAAGGAATTACGGCGAATGGCGGTCGCATGTAAATCGTTTTTACCGCAATCATCCATATCAAAACTGGAGAATGAGGAGACATTTTGAACACGGGGGTCCAAGACGCGAAGGTCCAAGACGCAGAGGCCCTGAACGCAGAGGCCCGGGATTTATGCACGGGGATCACGGTCCATTTTTTGGGCATTAAAGATAAATTAGTTTCGTTGGAATACGGTTTAAAATTTTTGACATTTAAGTAAACGGCAGGGGAGAGTTTTATGGCAAATTTAAGAATTGCAATAAATGGATTCGGCAGAATCGGAAGGAATGTTTTCAGGGTATTTCAAGGCATGATAGAAAAGGGCAAAGAGATTGAAATAGTCGCGATTAACGATATTACCAACCCGCAGGTGCTTGCCCATCTTCTTAAATACGATTCCGTTCACGGCAAGGCCGGTTTCTATGTCGGCTACGATATTGACCATATTATTGCGGATAGCAGGGAAACCTTGATTACGGCAATAAAAGACCCTTCCGAACTTCTCTGGAAACATCTGAATGTCGATATTGTTATTGAATCGACCGGCCTTTTTACAAAAAGAGACGATGCGGCAAAACATCTTAAGGCAGGAGCAAAAAGGGTTTTAATTTCGGCGCCTGCCCATGATCCCGATGTTACTATCGTTCTTGGAGTAAACGATAAGATATACAATAAAGATAGGCATTTCATCGTTTCCATGGCATCCTGCACCACAAACTGCCTTGCCCCGGTGGCCAAAATAATACATGAAAATTTTGCGATAGAAAAGGGCAACATGACCACGGTTCATTCTTATACCAATGACCAGAGAATCTTAGATTTGCCGCATAAAGATTTAAGAAGGTCAAGGGCCGCCGCCGTTTCGATTATTCCTACGACAACCGGCGCCGCAAAGGCGCTTTGCGAGGTGTTGCCCGAACTCAAAGATAAACTTGACGGGATGTCTTTAAGGGTGCCTACGCCCGATGTCTCTATTAACGATTTAGTATGCAAGGTTTCTAAAAAAACATCCGTTTTGGAGGTAAATTCAAAATTGGAAGAGGCTTCGGAAAGTTATTTAAAAGGAATTCTTGCTTTTAGCAAAGAGCCTTTGGTTTCGATAGATTATCTCGGAAATCCTTACTCCTCCACCGTCGATTCTTTAAGCACGAAGGTGATAGGAGACGACCTCGTTAAGGTTCTGGCGTGGTATGACAATGAATGGGGTTATTCCACAAGGCTTGCCGAAATGGCGGTTATGATGATGCAATAATGGAAAATATAGTTTACATCGACGAGATCGAAATAAAGAATAAAACACTGCTTATAAGAGTGGATTTTAATGTTCCGCTCGATCAAAACGGAAACATTACCGATGATACCCGAATTAGAGCGGTTCTTCCCACGATTAATTACTGTTTGGACGAGAATGCAAAGATAGTTTTAATATCCCATATGGGAAGGCCTAAAGGAAATAAGGTTCCCGAACTTTCGCTCATAGTGGTTGCGAAAAGATTAAGCAGGCTTTTAGATAAAGATGTTAAATTTGTAAACGACTGCATCGGAGAGTTAGCAGAAAATACCGTTAAGTCAGCATCTTATGGAGATATTATACTTCTGGAAAACTTAAGATTTTATTCGGAAGAAACAAATAATGATGAAGAATTCGGGAAAAAATTGGCCTCGTTATGCGATATTTATGTTAACGATGCATTTGCAACGGCGCACAGGTCTCACGCCTCGAATGTTTCGGTTGCTAAATTCGTAAAAACATGTGCCGCCGGGTTTCTTATCAGAAAAGAGTTAAATTACTTTACAAGGGCGATAGAAAGCCCTATGAAGCCGTTTGTCGCCATTGTCGGAGGGGCAAAGGTTTCGGGGAAAATAGAGGTATTGTCGAATTTTGCGGACAAGGTGGACAAACTTATAATAGGCGGCGCCATGTCTAATACCTTCCTTAAGGCTATGGGGTATGATGTCGGCAGTTCATTAGTTGAAGACGACATGATTGAATACGCAAAAAAAACCCTTGAAAAAATAAAAGAAAAAAATATAAAACTTTACCTTCCCGTAGATGTCGTTGTTGCCGACAGATTTACTCCCGATGCAGAAACTAAGGTTACCACCGTTCAGGAAATTCCAAAAGGCTGGATGGCGTTAGATATAGGTCCTGCAACGGTTACCCTTTTTACGGAGGCTATTCAAAATGCCAAAACAATTGTATGGAACGGTCCGATGGGCGTCTTTGAATTCGATGCCTTTAGCAGAGGAACATTTGCTTTGGTTTCCAGTGTGGCAAATGCTTATGCCCTCACGATAGTGGGCGGCGGCGATACGGATGTTGCCCTGCATAGAGCCGGAGAGTTTGCCAAGATGTCTTATGTTTCTACCGGCGGAGGGGCATTTCTGGAGCTTTTGGAAGGGAAGAAATTGCCGGGAATCGAGGCATTGATAAACTGCTCCAAAAAGAATAATTTAAAAAAATTGCCGTAAATCCTCATTATTAATTTAACCTATTAACCTATTAAATGAACTAAATGAAGAAAAAGTTAATCATATTAATTTCGATTTTCCTTCCAGTTTTAATTTTTGATCAATATTTAAAATATTTAGTTAATAAACGCATATCGTTATTTCGGAAGATAACCGTTATAAAGCACTATTTCAATATAGTGCATGTCGATAATACCGGCGTTGCTTTCGGCCTTATGAATAATTACTCGTCTTTGTTTATTATAATATTTACGGCTTTAATTATTGTTCTTATAACCTATATTTTGTTTAAATTAAAAATTAGTTCGTCTTTATTTATAATTAGTTCGTCTTTAATAATTTCGGGCGCATTTTCGAATCTTCTAAACAGAATTTTTCAAGGATATGTCGTTGACTTTCTTGATTTTCATATTTACGGCTATCACTGGCCAAGCTTTAATCTTGCGGACAGCTCCGTTGTGACGGGAACAATACTGTTTTTTATTTCTATAATTAAGTACATATAGAATATTGTTGTAAGCATTATACATCATAAAAATGGAAATAGACAAAAGTTACGATTTTAATAAAATAGAAAGCAAGTGGCAATTCCTCTGGGAAAATAAAAAGACATTCGGCGTACAGAACGATATTTCCGGAAGCAAGCCAAAATTCTATTGCTTAGAAATGTTCCCGTATCCTTCGGGTAAAATTCATATGGGACATGTCAGAAACTACGCAATCGGAGATGCAATTGCGAGATTCAAAAGATTAAAGGGCTGCTCCGTGCTTCATCCTATCGGTTTTGACAGCTTTGGACTTCCTGCCGAAAATGCCGCAATAAAAAATAAAACAAATCCATCCGGGTGGACTAAAAGCAATATAGGTTCAATGACCCTGCAGTTAAAAAGACTCGGTTTTTCTTATGATTGGGACAGGATAGTAATAACATCCGACCCGTCATACTATAAATGGGAGCAGTTATTCTTTTTGCAGATGCTAAAGAATGGATTGGCTTATAAGAAGGCTTCAAATGTCAACTGGTGCGAGTCCTGCCATACCACGCTTGCCAATGAACAGGTTGAAGACGGCAAGTGCTGGAGATGCGGAAATAATATAACGATAAAAAATATGGAGCAGTGGTTTTTCAATATAACGGCTTACGCTGAAGAGCTGCTCAAAGATTTGGACGATCTGAAAGGCTGGCCGGATAAGGTTAGAACAATGCAAAAAAATTGGATTGGCAAGAGTTCCGGCTTAAGCGTATTTTTTAAGATAGAAGGTTCGGAAGATAACGAAGACGGAATAGAAATATTTACCACGCGGCCGGATACTATTTTCGGAGCGACTTTTGTCGCAATGTCCCCGTTTCACCCGCTTGCAAAAGAATTAGTTAAAGAGCCGGAAAAAAGAATCGAATTAGAAAGAATTATTCACAATTCATTAGTTTCAAAAGATATTGCGGAAAAAGAGGGATTTTTTACGGGCTCTTATGCCATTAATCCGTTTACGGATAAAAAGATTCCGATATATGTGGCTAATTTTGTCCTGATGGATTACGGAACAGGCGCGATAATGTCGGTTCCGGCCCATGACGAAAGGGATTATGAATTTGCAAAAAAATATAACCTTGAAATAATCAGGGTAATAAGGCATAAAAGCGGGTTTGAAAAAGAACCGGACGATAGCCTTCCATATATGCTGCAGGGGGCAATTGTCAACTCAGGAGAGTTTAACGGGCTTTCTTCCGAAGAGGCAAAAGAAAAGATTTCGGCTTATGTGGAAAAATTGGGGATAGGTAAAAAAGTTATTAATTACAGACTCAGGGATTGGGGAATATCCAGACAAAGATACTGGGGGTGCCCTATTCCCGTGGTTTACTGCGAAAAATGCGGCATGGTTCCTTTAAATGAGAGCGATTTGCCGTTAATTCTTCCGGACGACATTACTTTTACGGGGGAAGGCGCTTCGCCTTTAGAAAAGCTGGAATCCTTTATAAATACAAAATGCCCTAAGTGCGGCGGCTATGCAAGGCGCGAGACCGATACAATGGATACATTCGTTGAATCTTCATGGTATTTTTTAAGATATACTCTTTTAAACAGGATAGAACAGGTTCCGTTTAAAAAAGACGATATATCCTATTGGCTTCCGGTTGATCAGTATGTAGGCGGGGTCGAGCATGCCGTTATGCACCTTTTATATTCAAGATTTTTTGTAAAAGTCTTGAGGGATTTAAATTACTTTGATTTAGACGAGCCGTTTGAAAATCTTTTAACACAGGGAATGGTTGTAAAAAACGGCGCCAAAATGTCCAAATCTAAAGGCAATGTCGTAGATCCCGATGAGCTTATTAAAAAATTCGGAGCCGATACGGTAAGGTTATTCATTCTTTTTGCCGCTCCGCCCGAAAAGGATTTAGAGTGGAACGATTCCGGGGTCGAAGGGGCATTCAGGTTTATCAATAAGTTTTACAAAACGATTATTACGGCTTATGCGGATATTTTTAAAAATATAGATAGCGATTTTGCAATGGAAGACGGAAGCGCTGACAACATAAATCAGGGCGTTAAAAAAATTGTTTATCAGCTTTCTCTGGTGATAGAAAAAACGGAAGCGGAGATGAACGGGCGTTATCATTTCAATACGATAATAAGTTCTTCAATGGAATTACTTAACAATTTTAACGATTATATGGCGGACGAGATTCAAAAAGAGAGAGTTTTAAATCCGGCGGATAGATATTTACTAAAGTATTTTCTAAACTCCGTGATTATAATATTATATCCGTTTATTCCGCATGTCTGTTCGGAAGCCTATGAAATTTTGAACGGTTCGGCAATAGAAAAGGCATCGTGGCCGGAGATTAAAGACACGGGATATATTCAGGAAAAATGCAATATAGCCGTGCAGATAAACGGGAAAATGAGAGACCTTGTTGTTGCAGATTTAAATGCAAGCGAAGATTCAGTAATAGAAGCCGCGTTGAACAGCAATAAGATAAGAAAATATGTCGCGCATAAAAGCAGTATTAAAAAAACTATATATATTAAAAATAAGCTTTTAAGCATAATAGTGTGATATGAAAAATAAATTTGCCTTAGTTGTTATTATTGCTTTTGCCTCTCTTTTTACTTCCGCTTGCGGCTTTAGCATGTTAAGTCAAAAAAATAGCTCCGCAAATATTAACAGAGCTATTTACGGCAAATATAAAAAATATAATAATATTTCTCAAATATTTATAAAGCCTTTTAAAAATTTAACCTATAAATCCGGTGTGGGAGTTTACTTTTCAAATAATCTCGCTTATTATTTAAATACCTCGACGGATATGTTTACCGCAAACCGGGGAGACGCAAGATATTATTTAACCGGAAAGATTGTTTCTATCCAAAATAGCGTTATGTCGTACACCGGCGTTGCCGCGGCGGTTGAATATATGATAACGGCAACCGTAAAGGTAAGCTTGTATAAAACAAGCGGAAGAATAATTGTAAGCAATGTTAATATCTCATCCAGCGCTTTTTATTATAATTATATTAATCCCCTTATTGCGCATAAACAAGAAAAGGCGGCGTTGAAAACCGTGTCAAAAAGGGTTGCCAGAAAAATTGCGATATTTATCGAATCAAGGAGATTAATAAGAAATAATAAATAGTTAAATTGTCATTTATATCTTTAAAATTTTTCAAAGTTATAACCGTTTATTTTCTTTATTTTTTTATACGCGATAAGGGTAATTTTTGCAAATGAGTAACCTAAAATTCCTCCCGCTATAACATCTAACGGATAGTGTTCGCCGTCGTAAACACGGGAAAAGGCAACTATGAATGCCAGAGTATAAAACAATTTATAGTGCTTAGGAAATAGATATGAAAGAGCAACGGATAGAGAAAAAGCGGTAACGGCGTGGCCTGACGGGAATGAGTATTCGGTGAGGTGTCTTCCAAGTAAATTGATATGCACGGCGCCGTCTTTTATAAGGTTATGAAGCGCGACTATCGGTCTCGGCCTATTCACGAACCTTTTTATAATAATATCGAATATCCCGGGAACAAGCTGCGTCAAAACAAGCAAAAAGACCGATTGCTTAAATTTTAAACGGTTATATATATAAACATAAACAAGAACAAGCCAGTATGCCACCCACCCGTTGCCCAAAAATGTAAACGCCCGCATATTTTCATTGAGAAAGGAAAAATGAAAATTATTGTTTATGAATAAAAAAAGGGCCGTATCTAAATGAAGAATATAGGAAAGCATAAATAAATTTTTATTTTTGATTTTATAAATTATTAAGATATAATTTTAATAGAATTAATCCTGTAATGCAACCCGGGATTTTGTAATATTTCTTAAAATACTATTCTTATCGTCTATAAAGGAGTATTTATATGCAGGCAGTTATAATGGCAGGCGGCTTCGGGACAAGGCTTAAACCCTTGACGAATACTGCTCCAAAACCCATGATACATGTGGCAAACAAACCTATGATGGAACATGTCGTCAATCTGTTAAAAATACACGGGATAGTCGATTTAATTGTTTTGCTTTATGTGCAGCCGGAGGTAATAAAGAATTATTTTAAGGACGGGGCCGGTTTCGGGGTGAATATCGAATATGTGCTGGCGGAAGAAGACTACGGAACCGCCGGAGCGGTTAAAAATGTCGAAAAAATAATTAAGGACGGAAAGGATGACGACTTTCTTGTAATCAGCGCCGATATAATTACCGATGTCAACTTAAAAAAGCCTATAGATTTTCACATCGGCAAAAAAAGCGATGCCACAATCGTTCTCGCGCGGGTCGAAAATCCATTGCCTTACGGAATTGTCATGACCGACAGCGAAGGCAGGGTAACTAAATTTCTTGAAAAACCCACATGGTCCGAGGTTTTCAGCGACACGGTAAACACCGGAATTTATATCTTGCGTAAAAATGTGTTAAAGCTTATCCCCGAAAAAAGCGAGTTTGATTTCTCGAAAGACCTGTTCCCCCTGCTTTTAAAAGAAAATAAGAATCTTTTCGGCCACATATGTTCCTGCTATTGGAGGGATGTAGGCACGCTTTCGGAATACAGGCAAAGCCATCTAGACATCATAGCGGGTAAAATAGATTTGAATATAGAGGGGGAAACGCTTGCAAAGAACAATATAAAAATCGGCGAAAAAAGCATTATTGATATAAGCTGCGATGTCGAAAACTCGATATTCGGAAAAGATGTTCATGTACTTCAAAACTGCAAAATTAAAAATTGCGTTGTAGGAGATAATTGCGTCATCGGTGAAAATACGGCGTTAAGCGGTTCCATCGTCGGAAAAAATGCAAAAATAGGCGCAAATTGCGAGATTCAGGAAGCCATAATAGGATACAAATCAAATATCGGCAGAAATGTTTTTATCGGTTCCGGCGCCGTAATATCCGATGTTTGCGATATCGGCAACGAAGCGGTAATAAATCCCAATGTTAAAATTTGGCCTTTTAAGAATGTGGAAGAAGGGGCAATATTATCGGAGAGCCTGATTTGGTCGGATAAATGGAGCGCTAAGATATTCGGACAATACGGCATAACCGCTCTCGCAAATCTGGAAATAACCCCTGAATTCGCGTCGAAACTGGGGGCCGCCTTTGGCGCAACGATAGGTAAAAACAGGACTATTTCAGTTTCAAGGGACAGCCATAAAACATCGAGATTATTTTCAAGGGCTATGATGTCGGGAGTTCTTTCGGTGGGGGTCAATGTAAACGACTTTAGCGATACCCCGATATCAATCGTGCGGTATCAGGCAAAGCAGTTTAAGAGCTATGGAGGCATTCATGTCAGAAAACACCCCTTTGATAAAAAACTGTTGAATATAAAGTTTTTTGACCACAACGGCTTAGATTTATCCCCCTTAGGCGAACAGAAAATCGAAAGATTGTTTTTTAGGGAAGATTATGCAAGGGTCGGCTCGGAAGAGACGGGAGAGATATTTTATCCTACGCATGGAACCGAATATTATACGGATGGATTTTTGAGTAAAATCGATGCCGATAAAATTATAAAGAAAAAATTTAAGATTGTAATCGATTATTCGTATGGAAGTTCGAGCAAGATTTTTCCGGCGATAATTGGAAGGCTGGGGATAGATTCCGTTCATTTGAATGCAAATTTAGACCAGACGAAGATTACAAAAACGGAAAGGGAATTTAAAAAATCGCTTAAGGACTTGTCGAGCATTGTAAAATCTATCAGCGCGGATATAGGTATTTTTATCGACAACGGCGGAGAAAAGATATATATCTGCGATGAAAACGGGGATAATATAGACGGGAATACGGCATTGTCATTAATGTGCCTTCTCGTTATGAAGACGGAAAAAATGGATAAAATAATTTCCGTTCCTGTCAATTCATCGTGTAATATATTAAAAATGGCTAAGGATCATAACTTCGAAGTTATTTTGGCTAAAAACTCTTCTAACGCCCTTATGGAAAAATCTGCCGATTCCAAAGTTTATTTTGTCGGCGATAACGAAGGGGGCTACATTTACTCTAAATTTATGCCCGCATTTGATGGAATGTACTCCGCGGTAAAACTTCTCGAGATGCTTGCCAGACTTAACACTACAATTAAAAATGAGATGCGTTATATCGAGCCGACCTATTTTGAATATAAAATAATTCCTTGCCCAACCGAGTTAAAGGGGTTTATAATGAGAAAACTCATAGAAAAATACAGGGATGAAAATGCGTTATTCATCGATGGGATAAAGCTGATAAAGCCAAACGGTTGGGTTCTGGCATATCCAGCTTCCGAAGGCGCTCATTTTGAGATATTTTCCGAAAGCAGGGAAAGAGACGAAGCATTAGCTTTAATAAATCAATTTAGCGGCGATATAGATAGGTGGAAAAATGAAAGAAATTTCAGCGCTCTGTCATAGCAAGGAAAGCCCCTGGATCGAGTTCGGAACATCCGGTTACAGGGGCAGGATTGCGGACGATTTTACTTTTGATGCCGTCAAAACCGTATCGCAGGCTATATGCGATTTTTTAACGGAAAAATACAGCGGTTCGTTTCCTTCAAAAAAGATAATCATAGGCTATGATACAAGATTTTTATCGGAAGAATTTGCAAAATTAAGCTCTTGTGTTTTTTGCGCCAACGGGTTTTCCGTGATTTTTGCAAACACCTTTACCCCGACGCCGGTTATAGCTATAAAAATCCTGAAAGAAAAAGCCTTAGGGGCAATAAACATAACGGCAAGCCATAACC
>JAJYQZ010000335.1 GCA_021794335.1 bacterium | reverse complement strand
GTTCTTCGTTTTTGTCAAAACCTTCGCTTAAAGGCGGGGCAGGGTTAATAATATCTTTAAGATTTACGCAGTTTAATTGCATATCTTCCAACATTATAGAAAATTATATAATATCTTTATATGCTTCTTTAAAACGATTCTTAATAAAAGGCCAATTCTTTCTGGCTCTTTCTACCTCTTTTGTTTCGATATTGTAAATAACGGCGCATTCATTAAGTCCGGCAAAATCATCGAGAATAGTTCCGTCGGGAGAAACGCAAAACGATTTTCCATAAAAATCGAGCGCTTTATCTCTGCCCACCCTGTTGACTCTTAATATATAAACCCCGTTAACAAAAGCGTTTGCAGAAATGGATAAAAACCATTTGTTGTTAGTGTTAAAAGCAGAGGCGGTAGGGGCAAAAATAATCTCTGCTCCTTTAATGGCTAAAATTCGCGAAACTTCGGGATAAAAATTATCCCAGCACATCTGAACGCCGATTGTTCCAAACTTGGTATTAAAAACAGGAATATCTTTCCCGTTGGAAAAATATGACTTTTCATAATAATATTCGACATTGGGGAGATGAATCTTGCTGTAAACCCCTAAAACCTCGCCATTTTCACTTATGACGGCTGTGCTGTTATAATAATTGCCGCCCCTTTTTTCAAAAAATGGGGCAACAATAATCATATCAAAACTTTTTGCCTGTTTCTTTAATAACTCTAAAGTCGTTCCGCTGATATCCTCTGCCAATTTAAAATTTTCATCTATTTTATTTATTTCCATATCCTGCGGAAACCAATTGGTCGCAAAAAGCTCCGGAAAACAGACGATATTAGCTTTATTTTTTGAAGCCATAGATAAAAAATCTATTGCCTTTTTAAGCGATGTATTCTTATCTGCCGAGGAAGACATCTGCACCGCGCAAATTTTAACTCTCATTTTAAAAGCACCTTCTCTCCTTTTTACGCTTTATACTTTAAGGAGTCCCCTCGATTCTTTTTTACGGTCGCTTTCGGACAGTAGTTTTTTTCGTAAGCGGATAGATTTCGGGGTAAATTCGACAAGCTCATCATCTTCGATAAATTCAAGCGCATATTCTATAGTAAGTTTTATGGGCGGGGTTAATGTAATCATTTCATCGGAAGCCTTTGACCTCATGTTGGTAAGCTGCTTTCTTTTGCAAGGATTAACCGTTATATCCCCCGGCTTCGAATGAATTCCTATTACCATCCCTTCATAAACCTCATCCTGAGGGCTCGCAAAAAGACTGCCTCTATCCTGTAAATTAAATAAGCCGTACGAATTAGCCTCGCCGTTTTCCATAGATATCATTACGCCGGTTTTTCTCGGGGAAATATCGAAGGCATATTCGTCAAATTTATAAAAGTTATGGTTCATTGTCCCCGTACCCTTGGTAAGCGTCAAGAATTCATTATGAAACCCCATTATGCTCCTTGAAGGTATAACGAACTCAAGATAGGTATTTCCTTTATCGTCTTTAGTCATATCTATAAGGCTGCCCTTCATAGACGAAAGCCTTTCTAAAATCGCTCCTGTGAATTCGTCTTTAACGGTTATATATAAAAGTTCGTAAGGCTCCATCTTTTTGCCGTCAATCTCCTTTATAACACCCCTTGGCTTGGACAGCGCAAATTCAAATCCTTCCCGCCTCATCTTTTCGATTAAAATGGATAAATGTAAAAGCCCTCTGCCGTAAACATCGAATACTGTTTCGTCGCCTGTGTCGGAAACCTTAAGCCCGACATTATTCAGCACCTCTTTATAAAGCCTTTCCCTTAACTGCCTTGTTGTTACAAGTTTCCCCTCCCTTCCGGAAAAAGGGCTTTTATTAACTATAAAATTAACAAGAATAACGGGCTCGTCTATTTTTATTCTTTGCAGCGGGGATACAGGCTTATCTTTTACTATATAATCCCCTGCCCCGACGCCTGTAAGACCTGCTACTAAGGCAATATCGCCTTCGTTTATTTCGCTCGTTTCTTGTTTTTTGAGCCCGTCAAATAAAAATATCTTTGTCGGCCTCGCTTTAACCAGCTCGTCCTTAATATTATATAAATATACCTGATCCATAACCTTAAGTTTCCCTGATTTAACAATACCGATGGCGGTTGCGCCAAGAAAATCGTCATGACCTATGCTTGTAACCAAAAATTCGAGATTAGGATTGTTCAGAATAGAGGGGTGCGGTATAAAATCCACAATTGCCTCAAAAAGCGGATTAAGTCTGTCTTTGTACCTATCTTCAGGGATGATGTCCAGGTCTTTTATTGCATAGCCTTCTTTTGCCGAGGAATATATAACCGGGAAATTCAAATTGATGTTTTCGCCGCCCAAATCGAGAAATAAATCGTAAACCATTTCGAGAACCTCTTTGGGTCTTGCCCCCGGTCTGTCTATTTTATTTATTACAAGAACAACTTTCAGATTATACTCTAAACATTTTTTTAAAATAAATCTGGTCTGCGGCATAGGTCCGTCAAAGGCGTCAACCAAAAGTAAAACACCGTCAACCATAGCAAGCACCCTTTCTACCTCGCTTCCAAAATCCCCGTGTCCCGGCGTATCGACAATATTAATTCTATAATCCTTAAATTTTATACCTGTGCATTTTGACAAAATGGTTATTCCGCGTTCTTTTTCGAGATCATCGCTATCCATTGCCCTTTCGGGCAAAGCCTCGAAGTCTCTTTTGCTTACGCTTTCTTTAAGCATTTTGTCTATTAATGTGGTTTTGCCGTGGTCAACATGGGCAACAACCGCAATGTTTCTAATTTTTTCCTGGTAATTCAATTATTCTGCCTCCAAACAAATATTATCCATCGCTAAAATGAATAATGTACATATATTAATCGTATTATTATAACACACTTATTTTTATTGTTATAAACAATAAAAAACCCCAATAAATTAAATTTATTTACTGGGGTAAATGATTTTAAACTGGCCGAACCTTAAAACGGTATATTTTTAATTGCTTGCTATTACTTTATTCTTTATTTCTTAGCACCACTTTTCCATACAGGATAGTGAACGAATCAAATTATGAATGCAAGTAGAACATACACCGCTTAATTCATATGCAAAGATTAAGCCTTTGTTACATTGATAGCTTGTGGACCCTTTGCGCCATTGGTGATTTCAAACTCTACTTTTTGTCCCTCTGTTAAGGTTTTAAAGCCGTCCTGCGTAATCGCAGAATAATGAACGAAAACATCCTGTCCGTTTTCTTGTTCAATAAATCCAAAACCTTTGCTGTCGTTAAACCATTTCACTTTCCCTTGGTACCTCATACTCTACTTCTCCTTACTCCTTTAACGACTAATAAAAATAGCCGTCAAATGTTAAAATTAGACCTTCATCCAAACAAATAGATAAACAAGTCAATATAAAGAATATAACACTAAATAAATAATGTCAAGTTTATTTTTTAATCCGTTTTTTTATTATATGTTCTCTGCCTTAGCACTTCATACGCCATAACGGCAAAACTAATCCCTGCATTTAAAGAGTTTACATTTCCGAGCATAGGTATCTTTAAAATACTTTCGCATTTTGAAATTGTAAGCCTTCTTAAACCCTTACCCTCGGAGCCGATAACAACAGCCAGCGGAATATTATAATCCATTGAATAAATGTCGTCTTCGGAATCTGCAGACAGCCCTATAACCCAAACGCCCCGCTTTTTCAAGTCGTCTATAACCCTGGCAATATTGGTAACCCTGACGAGATCGACATAAAATAGCGCCCCTTGCGAAACATTCGCAACGGAAGAAGTTATAAAAATAGAGTTTGACTTCGGCACTATAATCCCCGAGATGCCTGAACAATTAGCCGTTCTGATAATAGAGCCTAAATTTTGCGGATCCGTTATTTCATCTAAAATCAAATAGAATGGCGGTCGCCTGTCTTTGCTCTCGAATAACTCTTCGTACTGCTTTTCATTATATTCTACGGTTGCCGCTATACCTTTTATAAAGGCCTCTTTGCCAAACTCTTTTATAAAAATATTGTCATTTTTTATTTCGATTTTAACGCTTTTTGCTTTAATTAATTTTAAAAGATCCTTATCGATAAGGCCGTTTTTCCACTTTTTCTCGCTTGCATAAACAGTTTTTCGCAGTTTGCCTGAAAGAACCGCTTCTCTAATGGTATTTGTCCCGTATATAGTCAATTGCACAGGTTTACCTCCCTCCCCGCCCTAAACCTCCCTCATAGAGGGGGAATTTATGTTCTTTCGGCAAATCTTTCGATATCGTTATAAATTGCCTTTAAAGCCGTTACCGGATCATTAGAGGCTGTAATCTCCCTTCCTACGACAATATAGTCCGCTTTAGAATTAAATGCCATGGAAGGGGTCATCACTCTTTTCTGGTCGTCTATCCAAGCAGCGCCTTTGATATTTTCTCCTTTGGGGGCAATGGCGGCTCCGACGTCCCGCTGAACTTCCGCTGCATAACCGCCCCCTGCCAGCCTGATTCCCGGGACAATCGTCTTAAAGTTATCGCCTAAAACCTTTTTTATTTCAAGGGATTCGTATCCCGAACACACAACCCCGTCAAGACCGGAAATTTTGGCTAATTCCGCCAGATGTAAAACTAAACTCCCGACATTACCCGCATTACCTGATTTTGGATTTTCGGAATTAACGCCATGCCCCCGATAGTAAAAAATATCCCGCAAATCCTCCTGCGCTAAACTGGTAAGAATTGTTACGGCAATAACATCGATATTTTTACCCGTTTTCTTTGCCGCCTCTATTCCTCCTTTTTTTGCCGATTTCATCATGTCCACGCCTCCGGAGGCGTGGACATTTATTATATCGACACCTAACTCCCCTGCAGATTTAACGGCATTATAAACGGTGTTCGGGATATCGTGAAATTTAAGATCTAAAAATATCTTGCACCCGTAATCTCTCACTAGCTCAATACTTTGAATGCCGCAGGAGGTAAAAAGCACAGGTCCTATCTTATAAAAATAGGCTTCCCCCTTAAGTCTTTCCAGTATGCCCCGTGCGGCGTCCAGATTATTATAATCTAATGCGATTATGACCTTTTCTTTAAAATTTTTCATATAAAGACTATTTATTCATTTTATCTTAAAAATTCGCATAGCGGAACAAAAAAATACCCTTCTTTCTTAAGCTCCGGAATCTCTTTCATTAAAGCCGCCACCGTGTCTTGTCTCGGGTGGCCTATAACTATAACCCTCTTGAATATATTGGCTAAAGACGCGGCATCCTTAATTTGATTTTTTATATACCTGACCGACGGCTTATCGTCGATAAATACATCCCTCTGCGCGGAAGGAAGTCCCTTCTTTAACGCGCACCTGTATGCAAAACTATTGGAATCGGTCAAGCTGTCCATAAAAAATAAACCCCGTTTTTTGAAAACCGATATCGAATCGCAGATTTTTTCCTTATCGGATGTGAACAAAGAACCCTCATGATTATTTGCTCCATCGATAAACGGGAGCCTGCTTATATCGGTTAAAATTTTATTTCTTATCTCTTTTTTACTCATCGTAATAAACAGCGCCCCGTCTCCCGGAAAAAGAGCGGTATTAACCGGCTCCATAGGGGTATGCATTATGGTTTCGTATCCCTCTTTATGAAGCGTTAAATCTATTTGTTTGGAAAAAGGGGCGTAAGGAAAAATTGCGAAAGTTATCGGGGTGTGCAATGAAATTAAGCTGTTTATAGGGGCCGTATCATAACCTACATCGTCTATATCCAGAGCTATTTTAGGAGAATCCACATACTGCTTGACGGAATTAAACCCGCTGTTATCCCGCCCTTTTACTATAAAAACCGCTTTAAGGAAAAGACGTGATTTATAATAAAAATAAAGACACGCGCTGTTATGTTTTACGACGTATAAATAATAGCCGAGGGGTCTTTTGGACGGTATTATATATTTTTTAAACTCTCCTTTAAAAATATTTTTAATTAAATTAAAATCAAGGCCCGCCGATATTAAAACATTATATTTAGAAAAGTCTATGCTTATATCTTTCAAATCGTTTTGCCTATTTACCGGCGCCTTAACGCTTAAAACGATATGTTGGATTATAATGTTGCGGCGGGGTATGTCCAGATCTTTCAATGTCTTTTCGAAGAAACCGGTTAAACTCTTTACGGGATGTTTCTTATAAAGGGCTATCTTTAAAGCCGTTCTGCTTAACTTTTCAGGGCTGATGTATTGTTTTGCAGGCTTGCCGTATTGCGCTAAAAAGAAAAATTTATAAATAAAAACGGAAAAAAGGATAATTATAAAAAAACCGGACAATATAAAAAATAATTTATATTTTAACCTGTCGTTTTTGCCTTTTTTATTTTTAGCCAAGTCTAATATACTCCGATACTTTTAATGGAATTCCAGCTTTTAAGAAGTTCATAAGCAAATCTGAACTGATCGTCTTTTTTATAATATACCTTAAACGCCTTATAGTTATGCCTTTCTTTTATTTTCCCGCTTTCCGGATTTTTAAAGTGGTGTCTTAAATCGACCTCCCTTAACTTGGGAAGGGGTTTTACAAATATAAAATCCTTTGAACTGTGGATGACAAAATTTGGTATTACGCCGGTGTCTTGAACCGAAACGCCGTTCGGCAAAAAATAAAAGGCCGTCGTCAGACCGATGCCCGTGCCGTCCGGAAGAGTATAAACGGTCTGCACCGAACCCTTGCCGAATGTCCGCGTTCCGACCACGATAGCCCTTTTATGTGCTTGAAGGCTTCCCGCTGTAATTTCGGCGGCGCTGGCGGTTCCCGCATTGACAAGAACAACCACCGGATATTTAAAAGGCGGTCTCTTTCCTAAGGCAAAATATTTTTCGTCCTGAGATTTTATCCTCCCCTTCGTATAAACTATTACCCCGCTTTTTATAAAATCGCTGCAAACCTTAACCGCTTGGTTTAAAAGGCCTCCGGGGTTATTTCTTAAATCGATAATCAGCCCCTTAATCCCGTGTTCCCTTAAGTTTATGATTTTCAATGCTTTTAAAAGCTGGCTGTTTGTATGGTCCTGAAAACTCGAAATCCTGACATAAGCTATATGATGAGGCAGTATCATATATTTCACGCTTTTTAATATTATATTCTCCCTGACAAGTTTAAATACCTTGGGCTTTTTAAAACCTTTGCGTTCTACCCATAGGCTGACGGCGGTTCCCGCCCTGCCGTGCAGAAGGCCTACCGCCCTCATAATATTCATATTATAGGTTGAGATATTATTAATTTTTTCGATAATATCGCCGGCTTTAATGCCCGCTCTGGCGGCGGGCGAACCGTCGATAGGCGATATTACGACGATATAATGGTTTTTGGCGGAAATTTTAATGCCGATTCCGACGAACTCTCCCGATGTTTCCGATTTCATTTGTCTGAATTCGCTCGGGGTAAGAAAATAAGTATGCGGATCCAGCGTGGATACCATGCCTTCTATCGCTCCAAAGATAAGTTTCTTAGAGCTTTCTTTTTTTATATAATTATTTTTTATTAAAGTGTAAACCCTCGAAAAAAGCCTCAAGCTTTTAACCGTATTTGCGTTCAATTCGGCTTTAGCGTCTTTTGCAAAGCAATAATTATTACCCGCAAGAGCTAAAATTAGAACGACAAAAATAAAAAACAACACAGGTTTGACTAACCGCCCGCTCAAAAACTTACCCATAAGTTTTACCTCATTATAATAAATTCTACATCGCCTTTTTTAGAACCGCTATTTATTTTGTGCATTAATTTTATAACCTTATTCTTTAAAAGTCTATTCTTTTTATTTTTCTCTTCATTTATATATTTTATCTTTATTGTTTTTATATAGCTTTTAATTCCTTTTATTAAACTGCTTAATTTTTGACGCGATACCCCAAGGCTTTTTAATGCCTTTTTTAAACTGGTTTTTTCTTTATTAAGATAATCTTTTATTTTTAAGAATCTATTCCTGCGGGCTATTAACGCAGCCAATTTAAGCTTTTCCTTATTCAAAACCGTTTTTAACTGATAAAAAGTTATGAAAGAATTAGTGCTGTCCTTTATGGTGATTAATCTTATAGCATCTTTATCTCTTTGAATAATAAATATCTTGCTTATCAATTTCCTTAAAATTAAATTATCCTTATTAATCTTTCCTTTTAGCCGTTTTATTTTAAGCCGGGCAATATCGATTTTATTCTTTAAGTCGCTTATATCTTTTCTTTTTTTAATAATTTTTAACGACAAAAAATTAAATTCCTTTTTATATAAAGCAAGTTTTTTTATTATAGCCGGATATTTTTGATAAATAATTTTATCTGAACGGCTTATGGCGTAAGCGGGGTGCGGAAGGGTAAAAAAAATGACTAAAAATAAAAAAATAGTTTCTTTCATCGAAAAGGTAAATTAAAAACCCGCCTTTCCATTTTATATAGTAAACGAACGGGAAGGCGGGATAAAAATTTTAAGTTCTAAACCTTAACTCTTTGCATTTGGTGCTGCAGGAGCCGCCGGAGCTTTCTTAGCCGGTGCCGCTTTCTTAGCCGGTGCCGCTTTCTTAGCCGGTGCTGCAGGAGCTGCAGGGGCTGCCGGTGCCGCAGGTGCTTTAGGGGCTGGTTTTTTTGCGCAACCGGAAAATGCTAAGGTTGACACAACTAAAAACATTCCTAAAACTAATACTGTAAGCTTTTTCAAAATTTATCACCTCCTTTAACAATTTTTATTCTATTTTTAGCTATACCTTTTGTCAAGAAAAATTTATAATCATATTTAAATTTAAGCATTTTAAAATTAATATAATATTATAAAAAATTTTATAATATTATATTATAATACGATAATATGAATAGATTTAATTTTCAAATAATAACTAAGGACTTCAATATAACCGAGTATAAAACATATTTGGGTGAATTGTCAAGAATAGCCGTAAAAAGCTATGCCGATGTATTGCAGCTGAGAAATAAAAAATTGACGGCCAGAGATAATTACTATGCGGCTCTGTACATAAAAAACCTTTTAAATAAATTTAGCTCTGACAGAAAACCGCTGTTCATTGTGAACGATAGGCCGGATATTGCGGCCTGCGCAGGGGCGGACGGCGTCCACATCGGACAGGATGATTTTCCTTTAGCAATGATAAAAAAAAATTATCCAAACTTAATTGTCGGCGTGAGCGTGGACAATCTAAAACAGGCGCTGGATGCTCAAAATAACGGAGCGGATTATATCGGAGCGGGACCTGTTTACGGCACTTCTTCTAAAATAGACGCCGGAAACATTATGAGTCCCGAAATTCTAAAAACAATTTGCCGCAATGTAAAAATCCCCGTTATTGCTATCGGCGGCATAAATACTTATAATATTAAAGAGTTGGCTGCATATGGCGTAAAAGGCGCCGCAGTTATAAGCGCCGTTTCTGATTCCGTAAATCCGTTAGAAACGGCCGCTATATTCAGGCAGAATATAGATAAAATGATGGGAGTAAAATATTGATTGAATTTAATCATGTATATAAATCTTACGACAAGAATTATATATTAAGAGATTTGAACTTTAATGTTAATAAGGGCGAATTTATTTTTATAACCGGACCGTCCGGCGCGGGCAAAACTACAACTTTAAAAATGCTGATAGCCCTTGAAAAACCCACCCACGGGGCTATAAAATTTATGGATACGGAGCTTCAAAATATGAAGCCGAAAGACATACCGTTCTTAAGAAGAAAAATCGGTTTCGTGTTTCAGGATTTTAAACTTCTTCCGAACAGAACCGTTTTTCAGAATGTAGCTCTGGGGCTTGAGGTTTCGGGCATTTTTGGGGATGTAATCGTTAAAAATGTTACGGAAATATTAAAGGCCGTCGAATTATTTATAAAAAAAGATGAATATCCATTAAGTTTATCCGGCGGGGAGCAGCAAAGGGTCGCCATAGCAAGAGCTCTGGTTCAAAACCCTCAAGTATTGCTTGCCGACGAACCTACGGGTAATTTAGATGAGGACACATCCAAAATTATCATCGATATAATAAAATCATTTAACAATAAAGGGACTACCGTAATATTAGCCACGCACGATAAAAATCTTATAAGAATGGGAAGGGCTCGCACAATTGATATCACAAAGAGTTAGCTACCTGATAAATTATTTTAAGATAGCGTTTTTAAACATTAAATCCAATATCGCGGGAAACCTGTTTGCCTTTGCGATAATGTCTTTTTCATACTTCATAATGCTGTTTTTTCTTCTTTGTTATGGGAATATTTATAATTATATGCGGCTTTTTCAAAAAAACAACATAATGATAGTATTTCTAAAAAATGGGACAAAAAAAGACAGCGTTGTGAAGTATATTAAAACTATTAAGGGGATAAAAAACATTCATTATTACAGCCATAAATCCTCGCTAAAATTTCTGGAACGCGAAGTAAGCCATATACACTCCGTTTTAAAAAATATAAATCCCGATTTTTTACCTTCCTTTATAAAAATAAGATTTAAAAAAGATGCTATCAGCAAAATATTTCTATCAAATATTTATTTGCGGATAAAAACATTTAAAGGTGTCGATATTGTTTATTATAATAAATTACTGGAAGATAAAATTATTCAATTTATGTTTTTTACAAAGGTTATAGGGCTCATTATATTTTTATTCTTATTTATATTATCGATATTTATATCTTACAGCGCCATTAAACTAGTCATATTAAGAAAACAAAGCGAAATAGAGATATTGAAGTTGATAGGCGCTACTAATAATTATATTAGAATTCCGATGTTTATAGAAGGAGAAATTGGAACGATCCTATCTTTTTGCTTGTCTATCCTGCTGCTTTTCGTGATATTTAAAATATTTCTATATTATCATTTTAGCGATTTCTTAGCCTATTTTCATATAGGCATAGTATTCTTAAGCGGCCGGCAGATCTTTTTAATTTTTATAATAGCTTTAGTATCGGGGTTTTTTGGGACATATCTTTCTTCTAAAAAATTCTTTTACGAATCAAAAATATAAATTAATTAAATTCCGGCAAAATCTTTTATTAAATCTATGTTAATGTATTTGCTTATGTTTTCGGATAATAAATTATAATTGCGATTTTTAACCGCGTCGTAAGAGCAAGAGTCCGTTTCTATATTACAATTGTAAGCCTCGCCTTTATTTTCTTTGACAATATCCACTACAAAATTTGTAAATATCCCATTTCCAAATAATCCGTGAATATATGTGCCTATTTTTTTCTTATCTATCGATAAAATACCATTTTCTGCGGAAGAGGGACTATCTAAAGTTTCGGCAGGTTCAAACAAGCCTGTGTAAATATTTTCACCCGAATATCCTTCGCCAAAAAAGGTTCTCCCGTTATGTATTTCGTATCCGCTCACAACCCCCCCATGCCGGCCGTTTTTTGAATTAAGCAGGTATCTCTGGTTTAAAACCTTTTTTTCGTTTTTTATTATGGTCTCTATGTCGAAAAAACCGAACCCGTCCGTTGCATCTATTTCGGACTCGATATGAAACGGGTCTTTAATCCGTTTCCCCATCATTTGAAAACCGCCGCATATCCCCATGATAACGCCGCCGTATTTTTCGAAATCTTTGATATAGTCAAAAATTCCGGTTTTCTTCATGCTTAAGATATCGCTAATAGTGGACTTTGTGCCTGGAATAATTATCATATCAAATTCATTCAGCCGATCCGGCGACTCTTTAAAAAATCGCGCATCTATCCTGTCGTCAAAAAAAAGCGGGTCAAATTCATTAAAATTAGATATATGGTCCAAATGAACAATTCCTACCCTTAATTTACAAGATTTAGCCGGATTATTTAAATTCCCGTCCCACGAATGGCTTTGGTTTATTAAATTAAGGCTGTCTTCGGCTTCCAGACGAAGATCTTTAATATAGGGGAGAACCCCCAGACAGGGAATTTTAAGCATTGATTCAATGGATTTTATCCCCGGGTCCAGAATTTTTAAATTGCCTCTAAATTTATTTATAATGAAACCTTTAATTAGTTTTCTCCATTTTAACGGAAGCAGCTTAACCGTTCCAAAAATAGAGGCAAAAACGCCGCCTCTTTCAATGTCGGCAACCAAAATTACGGGAATGCCGTAAAGTTCGGCAAAACCCATATTTGCAATGTCAAATTTAAACAGATTTATTTCTG
>JAJYQZ010000127.1 GCA_021794335.1 bacterium | reverse complement strand
TAATCCAAGTGTCCGATGCAATCAACCTCGAAACCCGTTTTAAATCGATATTGAATAAATTTTCTCCTTTATATAAGCCTGCCAGCCTTAAAACTTTCACTTTTTCCGCATAACTTATGCCTTTTCCTGTTATACTAATTTTTTTAAGAACGAATAACTTTTTCTTATAAATAATATAGTTATACGCCCTGTACCCAAAAAAACCGGCGGCTAAAACAAAAACCGTTATCCCTGCGGCATAAATATATTTTAAGAAATGTATCTTCAGGGCTTTTTTTTTATTCTTATTTTTTAGTAATCGCATCTATGGTGATATTTTCTATTAATTCGTTAAAACTTATGCCTTTATTCCCTGCAATCATTGGAACTAAGCTAAATTCGGTCAATCCCGGAAGCGTATTAATTTCCAGCACATAAGCATTCCCTTCGCCGCCCAGTATCATATCGGTTCTTGAAACCCCTTTGCAGCCGATAAGTTTATGAGCGTTAACAGCGGCAGATTCGCATGCGTCATATTCTTCTTTGCTCAGAACAGGATCTAATAGATATTCCGTTTGTCCCTTCGTATATTTAGAGGCATAAGAATAAAAAACATCCTTTGGCTTTACCTCTACGCACCCGAGAGGCTTTCCCGAAACCACCGCAAACTGTATTTCCCTGCCCTTTATATACTTTTCCACCAATACTTCATCGTCATATTTAAAAGCATTATTTAATGCCTGCCCCAGTTCTTCTACCGGGGAATTGACGATAGAGCAGCCGACGCTTGACCCGGAAGAATTCGGCTTGATAAAATACGGCGGATTAAAATGTCCAATCCCGTTTTTAAGGGCATCTTTGTCTTCGCCTTTTTTAACCAAAAAGAAGGGAGGTGTTTTTAAGCCGTGATAACTGAATATTACCTTAGACCTTATTTTATCCATTGCGATAGCGCTGGCGCAAACGCCCGAACCCGTATATGGAACGCCGAATAAATCAAGTGCCCCCTGCACCCTTCCGTCCTCTCCGAAAGTCCCGTGAAGAGCAATAAAACATATATCTATTTTTTTTAAATTTTCGGCAAAGCTTTCGTCCGTATCAAAGCCAAAAGCGTCGTACCCCATTCCCGTAAGCGCCTTTAAAACGGCGTTGCCTGTTTTAAGGGATATTTCTCTTTCGGCGGATTTTCCGCCCATTAAAACGCCGATTCGTAATTTTTTTAAACTATCTTTCATTTTGATATCCGCTATTTAAATTATCTTTATTTCCGTGCTTAATTTTATGCCTTTCCGTAATAACGCCGCCTTTTGGATGTTCGTTATTAATTCAAGAATGTCTTCCGCGCTGGCCCCGCCTTTGTTTATTATGAAATTAGCATGTTTATCCGAAACCACCGCGTCCCCGTTAGAAAACCCTTTAAATCCGATTTCCTCGATAATTTTTCCGGCGGAATCGCCTGCGGGATTTTTAAAAATACAACCTAAAGAATATTCCCCCAACGGCTGTCTTAACTTTCTTTCTTTGAAAAGATTTATATTATCCGCTATCTTTGATTTGTCCGACCTGTTCAGCGATAAAGTTACCCCTGTAATAAAGTAACCTTCGCCCACGCCATTGACATCAAGATTACGGTATGAAAATTGCAAATCCTTTTTTTCGATATTTAACTTAGCCCCTTCCTTAGTAATAATTTCTATGCTCTCTACAATATTCCCCGCCACGCTTTCCTTAGACCCTGCGTTCATTTTAACCGCCCCGCCCAGGGTACCGGGAATCCCAAAAAAGAATTCGCATCCGCTTAAACAATTTTTTACGGCATAGTTTAAAACTTGGGATAAAGCTACGCCTGAACCTGCTCTTAAACTTATTTTAGAATCACCCTTTTTCTCTGCCGGATAATCTATTTCTTTTATATGCCGAAATCCCTTTTTTAAAGATACGACGGGAAAGCTAATCCTTGCATCTTTAAAAAGGGTGTTTGTTCCGCGGCCTATTATAATGTAATTGCACGAGTTCTCTTTTAACAAACGGATTATAAAAAACAGTTCCCGTTCGTCTTTTGGAAAAATGATCATGTCACATTTTCCGCCTATTTTGATTGAAGTATATAAAGACATGGGTTCATTTTCAATGAACTCTACGCCATTTTCTCTTAAACCGTTTGCTATGTTTATGCTGTCCAAATTATTCATATAAAAATAAGCTAATAAGTATTATTTTTCATGATTGTTTTAAAATAAGATTAGCCAATGGAGAAGACGGCTGCCTGTCCTGTTTAACATTTTTAGATTTAACTTTAACCTTACCTGATTTATCTTTGCTATTGTACAAAAATTCATCACAACTCTTTGTTATATCGCCTGCTCCCAAAAATATTACCATTTCCCCGCCTTTTAAAATGGTTTTCAAATTAGATGTTATATCCTTCTTATCGGGAACATAATAAACATTTTTATAGCCGGTGCAGCGCATCTTTTCACTTAAGGCAAAAGATGACGCCCCTTCTATTTCGCTTTCTCCTGCCGAATAAACATCGGTTATCATAACGGCATCGGCGATTTTGAGAGAGGATACAAAGTCTTCCATTAAATTCTTCATTCTTGAATATCTATGAGGCTGAAAAACGGCAACGATATGCCTGTTCCAATTTTTGGCAGCTTTGAGCGTAGCCGTAATTTCAACAGGGTGATGGGCATAATCATCCACTACTATCAGTCTGTCGTCTTCTTTTTTAATCTGAAACCTTCTTTCGACTCC
>JAJYQZ010000303.1 GCA_021794335.1 bacterium | reverse complement strand
ATAAATTCGTTTATATTTCTGTATCCGATTTTTTCTTTCGTTTCATCTAATATTATTCTTTCGTCAATACTCTGTCCGTTTTTATATTCACTAATATTTATTATTTTCCCCTGTAATTTATCGGGCTTTCCATTGGTTAAATATATTAACTTTTTTAATTCTTTGCTCGTCTGCAACTGCGATAATTTCTTTGCGTATTTCCCCGCCGTTTTGTATTCAAGTTCGATTTCAAAACCGATTAAGCCGTCATCTTTTTTAATGACAATATCAGGGATAATTTTAAGTTCTGGATATGCTTTCTTTGCGGTTAAATCTATTTCATAGTCGATATTTTTATTCGTCAATAATGCGCCTATTTTTGCGATAAAAAGATGATGATTAAAATTATAAATTGACGATGTTTTAACTTTAGATAAAACGCATTTATTAAATTCCTGCTGGACATTTTGCGCTAACCAGCTCTGCCCGTTTTTTGTTATAGCATAAATCGGCACTTTAATATTTTTCGCCTCTATTTTTTTTATATAGCCGAATTTAATTAATTTTTCTAATCTTTTATGTAAGGTTATATTTACTGGATTTAAGATATTTAAAGCCGCAAAATCAACATATCTATGTTTATATAAAAGATGTAATATTTGCTTGTCCCTGTCGTTAAAATCAATTCTTTTATGTGCGCCCATAGTTTCCCCTTATTTCTTCGATAAGCACTAACAACCTGTCAATGCTTATTTCAACATCTTTCGATAAATCGTATATCCCGTCATATTCAGGATATTTCAACTTAAAATCTTCAAAAAAATTACATATTTTTACGATTTTGTTAATGTCTTTTTTTCCGATTTTCATTATTCCCCCTTTTTTCCGGACCCGGAATATTTAAATTTCTTCGACATATTTTCTATATTCGGACAACCTGAAGTTGTAGCAGTCTAAAATTTCATTAACAACGGAAACGATAACTTTTTCGTTAATTTCTACGGTAGCGTCTATCCCGTTTTCATTATATAAGCTTTTCTCCGGGATATTTATTCCCTTATATAAAAATTTCAATTGGTCGCTCATTTGTTCTTTATCTTCGGCTATAAAACTTATAACAATTTCGTTAATTTTTACGATGACCCTGTATTTTCTTTTTTCGATTTTCATATTTTCACCTTTTTTAACTGTCCGCTCAGCGGACACTTTAAATCCGCTTAAAATCCGTATAATCGATTTTAAGGCGGTTTATTTTTTGGTTAATGGTAAACTACCTATTTTGAATTTAACGGGGCTAATTTCGCAAATTAGAGCGGTTATTTTCATTTCTTTTTATCTTACCGCCCCGTTTTTTGTGTGTGAAGTAATAATGCGCTATTTGAACGGCGTTAATCCCTATCGCAAGAGTAAGCCAGCCTAAAGCGGCGTTATAGTGTTTAGTTAGGTAATAGTATAAGAAAAACACCGATATAAAAATTAAGAAAAAATCTAATCTGTGTTTTTTGTAATATCTGCCGAAGGCAATAATTTTATTCTTCATCGCTCCCCCTTTTTTGATACGGATTTTTTCTACTGCGCGCATTAGCCGCCGCCCTTATTTGCGCCGATGAGTAGCCCCCCGCCGATTCTGCGGCGTGCCTTGCCGCCGTAGTTGTTCCCCTGCCGGCAAGATTAGCCCCTAAATTACCGGCAAGACCGCCGCCCGATACTCCCGCCGCCCCGAGTCCTGCGGAAGCTCCGCCGGATATTAACGAAATTGTGGCATAGCTTGCGATAGAACCCATAGCCCCCATGCCGCCTTGATATAATTTTGAGGTTAAATAAGGCGTGAGTATCATAAAAATAAGCAACATCGCAAATATACTGCCTACTGCAAGCGGGTCCATATTCTTCAATGACGCATAATCGTTTTGGACTAAAAGGATTGTGTTGAATATTTGAAATAAAATCGCCGTAACGATTATCCAGCTCATAACTTCTATCGTATCTTTTATCCAAGCCTTTAAGAAGGGTCTTAACGGTTGTATCAAAGAAAGAGAAATCGTTATCGGACCCACTAAATACATAAAACAAAGTAATACGTATCTTAGCCATTCCATGATCCAGACCGCAACCCCTGCAAGAACCGAAAATACGGCGGCATAAATAGCCCCGACGGAAAAATCATAAACAATATTTATACCCGGATGCTTATAAGTGAATAGATTATGAAACATCGTTATAAGCTCGTTTTGCGGCAATATTCCCGTAGCAATGCCATTAATAACGGCATTTAGCCATAAGAAAATCTTATTATACATAATTAAAACCGCTAAAATGAAAATCATATATACTATTTCCTTAAAGTAGCCTTTTTCCTCATTCATATAAAGTTTCATAGCCATTCCGAACAAAAATATCAGGAAAGAAAAAGGCAATATTGTTTTTTCCAAAGGCTCGATGTTATTATTCATTAGCGTTTGAAATGTTGCCGGTATTGTGGAAATAGAGCCTATTTGCGGATATTGCGTTATCTTAATATTAGTCTGCCCCGTATTCGCATAAGCCTTTTTGGCTATTCCGGCGCCGGCTATAAAAATTGCCACGATTATTAAAACTAAAATTATTCTTTTCATTATTCCCCCTTTCTCATCATCTTGAAAAATCCCTTGTTAAAATCGTTTTGCCGATGAAAAAACACGTTTTCGGCATTAAAGCAATTCTCGTTTTCTTTCGATAGCGTAAACTTTCTTGAGTTCTGCTTCATAAACGCCGGTATCTT
>JAJYQZ010000258.1 GCA_021794335.1 bacterium | reverse complement strand
TAATCTTATAAATCAGGCTGAAAAATCCAAACAGTTCCTTTTCTTTGTGAGAAGGGGAAATATGAAATTATATCTTGCATACTCGGAATAATGAATTTTTAAGTTTCAAATTAAATATATAAAGTTTATAAAGTTTTCCTGAAACCAAGACAAACTGTAAGCTTTCCATCACTCCTCCTAAAGGTGGCCCGGTTCCCGTAAAAAGGACCGGGCTATTTATTTTTTGCCTTTGATTTTGCAATAGAAGTTTAATTTTCTGGATTATCGCTTCGCTCTCGGCTTTCAGCATCTCCGGCACGCAAAGGCGGCGTGCGCCTTTCAACGCGTGCCTCCGATATGTGAAGTTTCAAAGAAACTTTCCCGCTGAAGCGGGTTGGGACGATAAGGGAATTTAAACTTTAACCCAACGGGTGTCCCAACCCGCTTCAGCGGGAATCCAGTATTTACATATAAAAGAAACATCTAAATATTTTCTATTGCAAAATTAAAGTTTGCCCTCTTCATTCCGCAAACCCATTTTTTGTTGTATAATATTACGGTATATGGAAAATTTTATTCTGGGAACGGCGGGACACATAGACCATGGAAAATCGTCGCTGATAAAAGCCCTAACGGGCGCAGAAACAGACAGGCTAAAGGAAGAAAAAAGGCGCGGGATCAGTATTGTGCTCGGTTATGCCAATATAACCCTTCCTTCAGGAATATCCGTCGGAATTGTCGATGTTCCGGGACACGCGAAATTTATCAAAACTATGGTTTCCGGCTCCACGGGAATGGATGGAGTTCTGCTTGTAATTGCCGCAGACGACGGCATAATGGCTCAAACAAAGGAGCATCTTCTCATTTTAAAACTGCTGGGCGCGGGCGTTGTCATTCCTGTTTTAACCAAAATCGACACTGTGAACGATGAAATCATTTCTATGCGGGAAAACGAGATAAAAGATTTCTTAAAATCTTACGGTTACGATAAGGCATCCCAAAACATTATCAAGGTATCGGTTAAATCAGGTACTGGCATTGATGAATTAAAAAACGCAATAGAAAAGGCCATAAAGAATGAGGATGCGAAAAATGTAGCAGGGCATGCATCTACAAAGGTCTTTTTGCCCGTGGACAGAGTTATTTCTTCTAAGGGTTTTGGAACAATTCTGGCAGGAACTTTGAAATGCGGCAGTTTTTCGGTTGGAGACGAAATACAAATAATGCCGTCCGGCTTAACCGCAAAGATAAAAAATATGGAATCGCACAATAAGAAAGTGACCGCGGCGCATAAATCTATGAGAATATCGATAAATGTTCCGTCCATAAAAAAGGAAAGCGTAAAATACGGCGATGTAATATCGTCAAAAGACGGCCTTTTAGCAACGGACTCCGTTTTTACAAAGTTTTATTATGATTTTGACAATAAAAAAGAGCTAAAAAGCCATCTGGTATTAATATTTATGACCGGAAGCATCAGTATCGGCTCAAAGATAATCGTTCTAAATGAAAATAAAAAAGTAAGCCCCGGAAATTATTCATATGCCATATTCAAATTGCAAAATAAAATATCCACAATGTCTAAGGAAAGATTTATTATAAGGGATGCAGGGGCGGGAAGAACGATAGGCGGGGGAATTATAATAGACCCGTTTATAGATTATCGTTATGATGAATCATTAGAAAGCGTTTACAGGGGAATGGCTTCGGAAAATCCGCAAGAGGCTGTTTATAGCTTTATTAAGCTGACAGGCAGCGCCGGCTTAGAAGAGGTTTATAAAAAATTAAATTTTGATTATTCCGACTTTACGGCACATATAGACAAGTTAAAGAGGGACGGAAAGATAATAACTGATAGCAAAGGAAAATTTGCGGTTTTAAAAGAAGATTTTGATATGGGCAGATCTATACTAATCAAGACAATCAAGGAAAATCTCGTAAATGAAAAAAATGCTCTGAAAAGCGGGATTGGCAAACCGGAGTTGTACCGCCTGTTTGAGAATAATTTCGGTAAGCAAAATAAACAAACCGAGGTCATATTCGATATTATTTTAGACGATTTGTTGTCGAAAAAAGAGATTTTGAACGATAACGGAAATATAACAATTAAAAGGCAGGGAGACGAGGCGGCCGTTTTTGAAATTCCGGAGGAATATAAGGGAATTATCGAAAGAGTTGAAAGTTTATTAAAAGCGGACGGCAACAGCGTTCCCACATTGGACGAACTCGAAAAGAAAATTAAAATAAATAAAAAGATGTTGAATTACGCCATTACCGTAATGGCAAAGCAGGGGAAGTTAGTTAAGATAAAACACGATATTTATTATTTAAAAGAACAAATGGATAATATTAAAAAAGGCTTGGATTTATTTTTTCGGTCTAACGACAGACTTGAACCGAAGGATATGAAAGAAATCGCGGCAGTTTCGAGAAAATATGCCATACCGCTGTTAGAATATTTTGACTATACGGGATATACGGTCAAAACAGGCGATTATAGAATCAAAAAGTAACCCAAATTTGCCGATAGAAAATTTTAATTCTGGATTCCCGCCTACGCGGGAATGACGCCAGTTGGGTGAAGACCTAAAAACCTGTAAAGTCATTCCCGCGAAAGCGGGAATCCAGTGTCTTTAAGCTTTTGAGGTCAATTTATTAATTTCTATCGGCAATTTTGGGAAGCAACTTTGTCGTTTTATTTTTTTAATTAATTTGATATAATATAGACATTACGGATAACAAGCAGCAATAAATAATAAATATCATAAAATTCATA
>JAJYQZ010000126.1 GCA_021794335.1 bacterium | reverse complement strand
CGCAAATCGTAGCCTGAGAAGAAGAACCGTTAGATTCGAGTATCTCTGACACAACCCTTATGGTATAAGGAAATTCCTCGAAAGAAGGTATAATATATCTTAAAGCCTTTTCCCCCAGAGAACCGTGACCTATCTCCCTTCTGCCCGGCGACCTTAAAGGCGAAACCTCGCCGACGGAGAACGGAGGAAAATTATAATGAAGCATGAATCTTTTAACGGACTCTTTTTCGGGAGCGTCGATAATCTGTTCGTCAAATTTTGTGCCGAGGGTCGCAGCGACAAGCGCCTGCGTTTCTCCTCTCGTAAAAACGGCGCTTCCGTGAGCCATAGGAAGTTCATTAACGGAACAGCTGATCGGCCTGATATCTCTTGGTCCCCTTCCGTCAACCCTCAGCCCTTCGGTAAGAACCCTGCTTCTTAACAAATCCTTTTGGATAGATTCAAATATATGATTAATCAAAGCTTCTTGCCCCGGGTGTGATTCTTGAAGCAATTCGATAACTTTTGAATTAAGATTTGCTACCTGCTCGCTTCTTTCCTGTTTTGTAGATATTTGCAGGGCTTTTGACAAATCATTATTGACGATTTCTTTAACCTTTTCATATAGCCCATCAGGAATATCTACCGGTTTCAGGTCTATTTTATTAACGCTAATTTCCGAAAGAATAGCGTTTTGAAATTCTATTAACTCTTTAATTTTATTATGTCCAAATTCTATTGCCGAAAGAAGTTCCTCTTCGCCAAGCTCGTTAAAGCTTCCTTCCACCATCGTTACGGCATCTTTTGAACCTGCTATTATAAGAAAGGTGTCGCTGCTTTCAAGCTCTTTATAAGTAGGATTTGCAATAAAAGCGCCGTTTACCCTCGCTACCCTCACTCCGGCAGTAGGTCCGTTAAACGGGGATTCGGAAATCATCAATGAAAACGAGACGCCGATCATGGCAGCCATATCGGGGTCGTTTTCCTGATCCATCGATATTACTGTAGCAATTATCTGGGTGTCAAAAAAATAGTTATCGGGGAAAAGGGGTCTTATCGGCCTGTCTAAAAATCTCGATGTTAAAACCTCTTTTTCGGATGGTCTTGCCTCTCTCTTAAAAAATCCTCCGGGAATTTTTCCTGCGGCATAAAATTTTTCCACATAATTTACCGTTAGAGGTAAAAAATCAACCCCTTCTTTTATATTTTTGTCGATACATGCCGTAACAAGAACCTTAGTATCCCCAATAGTAACTAAAGCGCTGCCCGAAGCCTGTTTTGCAAGCCTTCCCGTTTCAATAGTTATTTTTTTTCCGTCAAGCGTAAAACTCCTCTCCGTATCATAACTTGCCATCATATCTCCTTTGCAAATCTAAAATCATTAAAACCGTTAAAATTGAATTATTTAATTAAATTAATTTATTATTTATAAATATGCCGTCTATTTGCGAAGTTCAAGCGAACTTATAAGGGTTTTATACCTTGTTTCATCTTTACTTTTTAAATAATCAAGCAAATGCCTCCTTCTCGAAACCATTTTTAAAAGTCCTCTTCTCGAATGATGGTCTTTGGCAAATTTTTTAAAATGCTCCGATAATAAATTAATACGATATGTGAGCAGCGCAACCTGAACCTCAACAGAACCGGAATCCCCCTGATGCGTCTTAAACTTCTCGATTATTGTGTTTTTTTCGTCTTTTGAAATTGGCATTTAATTAACCCCTCCAGATATTATATATTAAATATTATTATACTTTGTTATCGATATATCGCCATTATTATTAATAATCCTATGGCTGTGGACCTGCACAATATTTTCTATCATAAAATCTACGCCCTTTGTCAGTGATTCAAAAGGTAAAGCCTCATAAATATCAAAACCGCCGGCACTCGTTCTTCTAAGGCTGAACAAATGGGCAGGAATATTGAATTTATCCATTATATCCTGGGCTATGGCTCTCACATAGGTTCCCTTTGAAACACTACATTTAAAATATATGAAAGCGTTATCGTAAGACTTTGCTTCAAAATCATAAATATTTACAACCCCTGTCTTTTTATCGCCATATATACCGCCTATATCGATATTTTTTCTCGCATACTTATATAAAGGTACACCCTTAAACTTTTTTGCGCTAAACATCGGAATTTTTTGAGTAAAATCCCCTTTTAGCTTGCTTAAATAATCGGCTATATTTGCAATTTCAGAACCTGACACCTGTTTCTCATCGACTTCTATGCCCGAAATATCAAGGGTGTTTGTGCTTACGCCGATTTTGAAAGCGCCTTCGTATGATTTTGGAATATTAATGAGCTTATCCTGAATCTTTGTCGCCTTATTTATAAGAACGGGAAGCACTCCCGTTGCAAAAGGATCTAACGTCCCCGCATGACCGACCTTTAAGCAATTAAGCTCTTTTTTAATCATGGAATCCACTTTAAAAGAAGTCATATCTTTTGGTTTATCTATTACAAGAATGCCGTTAATGTTACTGTTTTTAACTACTTTCATACTTTATATTTATGTTGTTTATTATTAATAAATAAGAGCGCCTGAATTATATTCAGGTCTTATTTTAATTTTATAAAACCTCTTCGCAATATTTATATACCTCTTTTTTAATTTCGTTTAAATCGCCGCTGGCTTTGCATCCTGCGGCAAACTTATGTCCGCCGCCCCCAAATCTTTCGGCAACTTTTGCAACATTTGCATAACTTTTAGACCTGAAATTCAACCTGTATTCGTTAAAGGATACTTCTCTAAAAAATATTGCTATCTCCACGC
>JAJYQZ010000016.1 GCA_021794335.1 bacterium | reverse complement strand
CCTTGATTATCGGACTGCCTGCGGATGCCACCAATCTTATCGGCAATATGGCCGCCGACGCCCCTACGGCGGAAGTTACCTCTCAAATTTACGACGGACTCGTAAGGTATAACAGGAATTTTAAAATAGTCCCTGATCTTGCAAAATCGTGGAAAATCGGAAACGGCGGAAAAACTATAACATTTTACCTTCGTCATAATGTTTACTGGCAAAACGGGCAAAAATTCACCGCGAAAGACGTGCTGTTCACATATCGTTTAATGGTAAATCCAAAAACTCCAACCCCTTATGCCGCGGAATACCTTAAGGTTTATAAAGCAAGAATTATCGGCAGGTATATTTTCAGGGTAACCTATAAAAAACCTTATGCACCGGCTTTATCTTCATGGGGACTAAGCATTCTGCCCGAAGCCATGCTTAAGGGGAAAGACCTTTTAACCACAAAGTTAAGAAGCCATCCCGTAGGCACCGGTCCTTACGAGTTTTATAAATGGATTCACGGATACGAGATAATATTAAAAGCAAATCCGCATTATTTTATGGGAGCGCCCCATATAAAACGGCTGACTTATAAAATAGTTCCGGATTCTTCTACAATGTTTCTAATGCTTAAATCAAACGGCATAGACTATATGGGTTTAACCCCGCTTCAATATAGATATGAAACGGGCGGCAAAAAATTCAATTCACGCTATAAAAAATATATCCATCCATCCTTAAGTTTCACTTTTCTGGGCTATAACCTTTTAGACCCGCTTTTTAAAAGCGTCAAAGTAAGGCGGGCTTTAAGTTATGCGATAAATAAAAAAGAAATAATCAAGGGGGCGCTTTTGGGATTGGGCATAAAATGCTACGGCCCGTTTATGCCGGGAACATATTTTTATAATAAAAATGTTAAAAAATACGGATATAACCCTCATAAAGCGCTGCAACTTTTGAATAAAAAAGGATGGCGCCTTAAAAACGGAATTCTGGAAAAAGGCGGCAGACCTTTTAAATTTACCATATTAACCCCGCAGGGAAATTCGGAGCGGTTAGCGGCTGCCGAAATTATCCAGCAAAATCTAAAAAAAATCGGCATACGGGTAGGTATAAGAGTGATGGAATGGACATCTTTAATATCCGAATTTATTATGAAAAAAAGATTTCAAACCGTTCTGCTCGGGTTTACCATTACACCAAACCCGTATGACAACGCATCCATATTTATGGGTTCCAATATCGTCCCGAAGGGATTAAATTTCACTTCGTTTAACGACCCCGAAATAGACGGTTTATTCAGAAAAGCGCGCGGGACATTTAATTTAAAAAAACAAAGAAAATATTATTTTGAAATTCAAAGATTGATTGCTAAAGAAGAGCCTTACACATTTTTGTATATCCCTTACGCAATGCCCGTGGTAAAAAGGACTGTTAAAGGAATAAAACCCGCCCCCGCAGGCATCGGATATAATATAAGGAAATGGTATTATGCAGGGCAATAATTTTAAACTTCACGTCCGGCCGGATATTTTAACCCCGTTTTTCCGACTAATTTTTTGATCTCCAATAAGCCTACAATGAAAATTGTTGCCGAAAAAATCGTCATTAATTGAACAAAGCTAATTTCCCAAATCCCGATTTAGAAATTTATTTTCTGGATTATCGCTTCGCTCTCGGCTTTCAGCCTCGTGAAGTTTCAAAGAAACTTTCCTGCTTTCGCAGGAATGACTTTGAGAGGATTTATCGTTTCACCCGTTGGGTGTCCCAACCCGCTTCAGCGGGAATCCAGTATTTACATATAAAAGAAACATTTAAATATTTTCTATTGCAAAATTAAGGCGAGGTATATAATTTTATTTTTTTTATTATTTTTGATACAATTGTTTTAAATTATTTTAAAGAGATGCGAGCAAAAACGAAGGTGATTTGGTATCAGTGAATAAAATTAAAGGAACCGTATTTATGAAAAAAGAAATGAAATTAACCCATCTCGATGAAAAGGGAATGCCAAAGATGGTCGATGTTTCTCAAAAAGCGGACACCGTCAGGATTGCTTCTGCCCATGCAAAGGTATCGATGTCAAAGGAGGCATTTAACCTTGCGGTAAGCAAGGGCGGCAAAAAAGGAGATGTTTTCGGAACGGCTAAAATTGCAGGCATTATGGCTGCGAAACAAACCTCGGGGCTGATTCCGCTATGTCATCCGTTAAATATCGAAGGTTGCGATATTACCTTTGAACCGGATGAAAACGAAAGCGCGATAAATATAAAAACCATAGTTAAAATATCCGGTAAAACAGGGGTAGAAATGGAAAGCTTGACGGCGGCGTCAGTTGCCGCGTTAACCATTTACGATATGCTAAAGGCGGTCGATAAATCAATCGAAATATCGGAAATTTATCTTACCATGAAAGAGGGTGGAAAAAGCGGATTATACGCGAGGAGAAAAGAAAAAGGCACCTAAGAAAAAGACACCTAATTTTAAATCAGACACCTTTCCCACAATTACGGAAAGGGCGAATATCCGGTAATCCCAAAATCCGGTTCCAGATTAAACATAAGGTTCATATTCTGGACGGCTTGAAGCGAAGCGCCTTTGCCAAGGTTATCTATCACGCTAAAAATCTTTAAAAATCCTTCTTCACCCTTATTTTTGCCTGCTTCAAATGCTATATGGCAATTATTAGAATAAATAACATTTTTGATATCGCAGTTTTGAACGCTTTCTAATATGGAAACAAACGGGCTGTCTCCGTAAAAATCATTATACAGGGTAAAAATCTCTC
>JAJYQZ010000205.1 GCA_021794335.1 bacterium | reverse complement strand
GACAAAATGAGGATGGAGGTAGTAATATATATTAACTTTCAATTTAGGCGCGTAGCTCAGGGGTTAGAGCACTACCTTGACACGGTAGGGGTCGGCGGTTCGAGACCGCCCGTGCCTACCAGATAAATAAAGACTTTCCGGTGGGTTTGAAATAGTTAATTTTTTAGACTGTGCCCTATATTGTGCAAAAAGATTTATTTAAGACATATTTTTTTTAACGCGATAAATGGTAAGAATATAATCTATCGCCGAACTCTTTTAGTATCCGTTCTTTCCTTGCCTCTAGTTCCGGTATAAAATCTTCCTCAAGCATTTCTTTCAAATTCATAACCGATCTCCTTTCTAACTTTAATTTCCGCATTTCTTTCGCTATTTCCTTTCTTTTTCTGACCAAATAAATCGGAAACGATATTTCCGCACCCGCAAAAATTAATTCCATAATTAACATCGATATAGCCTACTGTAATTAAGATATGACGATTATATCAAAAAAATATTACGGGATTATGACGGTTTCATTACAAAACGGTTAAATTTTTGTTACAAATCTATTACAATAATCTTTTTTTGGCAGATATTTATTAGATTTTCCGCTTAGTGCCCGGACAATTAAATATTTAATTGTTGTCAACTTTTAATTTGACTATAATAAAAAATAAATATATAAAATAAGTATTATATAGAATATAAGCTTATCTTTGTGTATTAGAATTTATATAAATTATAATTTCAATAATCTCTTTAGGAGGAGTTAAGAAATGAAACGCAAAAAGATTATCGTTTTATTTTCTATTTTGTTCGCCTTTTCTTTAGTTCTTGCCGGTTGTAATATTTCGGGCAAACCTCAGACTTTAAAACAAAAATCAAAAAAACAATCCTTCGTCGTCAGCACTCTGCCGTCTATCCCCGGAAAGACTATAACAAAAACATACGGCTTTTATTGCAGGTTTTTCATCTACGGCGGAACTCCAAAAAACTACATCCCGCGGTTTGAAGGCGCAATAGCCAGTATTTCGCTTAAAGGCAAGAAAATGGGCGCAGATGCCTTTCTAAATATGAAAATATCGGATGCTACCGCCGCCCTTCAGGGTTCGGAATGGAATTCTTCTATAATCAATATCTGCGGAGATTTTGTAAAATTTTAAAATATTAAAACATAAAATTACAGCTTAAAATTGCGCCTGACTATCCGGCAGCATGCAATACGGTTCAGACTATTTTTCTGTGCAACGTTGAGGCCTTATAAATTTAATTTTAAACCAATATGGATAATTAATACAAAATGTGGAAAGAAATTGGCGAAATCGCTTCCGTAGTAACGGCTCTTTCGTTTATAGTGGCCTCTATAATAGCCTTAATAAGCCTGCGGGTAAATAACCGGCTTCGCAGGACCGATTTATTAAACGCTTTATTCGAGAAGTTTTTTGTAAGTTCCAAAAGTTATTGATACTATTTAAAATTATTTTTTTTGATTTTATCATATTTTTTAAAAATATAAATTACAAAATTTAATGAAACTATACCATAATATAATGAAAATAACTTGACAAAAAATTTTGTAAGGTTTCATTATCTTTTGTAGAGTTTTAATAAATTTGGGACTTACATATGGTTTAGTCCATAAGTTCTTTTCTAAATTTTTTTATAGAATTCAAAATTTCTCGACCTATTGCGTTATCAAATTCTGGTGATATATCTGATGGTTCCTCGGGCATTACAGCATCATGGATCTTGACCTTGCCGTTATTTGCTTCATATTGAACCAAATGAATTCTTAAGAAATATATAAGGAGTTTAATCTCAGACCATGAAATATTTACTGAAGAAAACTGATCAATTATGACCTTTTGAGACTCGCTATAATTTAAAGTTCCAAAAATTATCTTCAAATCGAACGGATTAGGTTCGAGCTGGAAGTTATTTGCATAACCGGAAGTAATATCCTCACTGCGTCGAAATTCTATAGACCTTTCTGTAGTAGCATTAGGAGAATCTGTTAGGTTTTCTTTTTTTTCCATAATTTCACCTTTAGGATATAACTGATTTTAGTTTATAGTATTATGGGCCATACAACAAAGATTTATCTTCTCTCCTCGCCGATTATTTATTTCAGGAATTACCTGATTGATTTTTGTTGACGCCATAAAAATCTTATCTAAATTAGGAGAATAAAGGCCTTTAATAATTGAACCGTATGTTGCCGAAGTTGCGTTAAATTGTTTATAATACAAATATGTGTTTACCTTCGGCTCTATAATATCTTTTAATTCTTTAAATTGCGATATATCTTGAGAATCAATAACCATCCGCTCAAATATCCATCCATTTGGGATTATACTTGTATTTGGTATAGTTACTATATGTTCACTCAAAGCCTTATTCAAAAAATTTAAGGTCTCTAATCTATTATCAGAAAATTTTTTAAAAAAAAACCACAAATAATGCCCGCACAAAAAAGCTATTGTGATGCAGAGTATAAAAAGCCAAGCAGATGTCAATTTATAATGAATCCTTAAAAAACTATATATCACAACTACGGGCAAGGCTCCAATTCCAAAAATAAGGTACTTGAAATTTTCAATGCTAATTTTATGCGAAGAGAATTTTTGTTGCTCCATCTAACTTACTCCTATTGTTCCAAAGTTCTACAAAAAGTTCTTTCCAAAAATATAACAACAATAAAAAAAATACAAGTAGTTCCGAATAGTTAATAATCGCAATTACTTCATGTTGATGACCCAATAGAGGATCCAAAACATATTTTAATAATGAGAATGTTATAAAAAAAAGCAAAATAACTACACTAACTCTTATGGCTTCATTAAGAAGTATGAGTAAAAAAGTTATTGTTTTTTCGAAGATTATACGCATTAGATTATAATGTTCTTAACCAGAACTTAAACTATCTTAACTTATTTTAAGTATATCACATTTAAAATTATTTAGAAATATTTGTCAAGTTGGTATTTTTCAAAAAATAAAATCGTAAATTGCTGGCCAGGTACAGATACCCGTGATTTTCTGACACGGTGATTAAATCCCTCCATGTCAAGCGTCTTGCGTTCCCACGGGTCGCTCGGATAATGAAAAATTTAGCGGAAAAAGAAGGCTCAGGAGTAAAAACGAATAGCCAAGCGAATAAATATTTTTTCCCTGCGAAACGAATGCCGATGGAGATTGTGTTGTTACATTCGAATAAGCACTATTAAAAATTGAATTCACGAAATCGGAAGGACCGGCCAAGGCTATTGGAACGCAGAAAGAAACCGTAAAATAACATAATAAAGTTATCAATAAGACAATTTTTTTCATAAATCCTCCATTTTTTTGGGATATAATCAAAAATTATGTTAAAATATAAAATAAGGTATTTTATCATATTACGTGGTTATAAAATAAATTATAATATATAATTATAACCAATGTCAACAAAAAAATATATGAAATTCAAGTCTAGGAAATTCGAAGAAAAAGACAAGCAAATAGCAGTCGTCATGAAGCTTACAAGGCTTAACCAAAAGATAACGCAGGGCGACATGGCAGCAAAGGTTGGTGTTAGCCAAGCTTTGATTGCTAAGTTTGAGTCCATGAAGCAAAAAATGGGGCAAGACACCTTATTGAAAGTTTTCAATATTCTCGGTTTTAAAGTCTCAAATTATCAAGATTTGGTCGATAAAGTTGGCAGTTTTAAGATAGTTACGCACCATGAAATTCCCGTCAGCGAAAAAATAATAGAAACTCCTGAGGAATATGAAGATTTATTAATTACTAAAAAATCGACAATTAAATTGACTCCGGCGCCGCAAGGAACGGTTTTCGACGAGAACAGATACGCCCTGTATATTTCAAATAATTCCATGGAACCGTTATTCCCCAAAAATACTTATATTATAATCGATTTTCCCAAGGAGAACGTCGATGCGCTTGAACTATCGAGCATGCGCGATTGGATATTGGTATTTAAAGTGATCCCAAATACTAAATTAAAAGGAATTCATTACGATGAGAAGCTTTTGAATAAAACTTTTATCAAACGGGTTTATCTGGCTTCTCATACCACGTTTCCTTACCAAAAATACGATAACGATAAAGTTTTCCTTGAGAATCGTAACGATTATGTTTTTGTGGTTAAAGAAGACGATAATTATTATATGACGTTCCTTAGAAGCGACGAAATTAAAGTAATAGGATTCGTCTCGGCAATGGTCGATTATAATCCAAAAATAACGAAGCTAATATAAATCACCCATGACTTGTTCAAAAGAGAAAATAAAGACTAAAACAACAGAAATAAAAACAGAAAATAAAAAAATAATCTTAACAGGAGGTTTATATGGACGTCTGGTTTAAGTTTATGAAAAAATTATTTGCGTTCGCAATTATTCTAACAATAGTAGTCTTTTCTGAAAATGTTTTTGCGGCCGGACCGGGAACTTCGAACTTAAACAATTTAAATCAACTAATAAAAGAAAGGGTTGCCGAACTATCCAAGACCGTCAAAAATCTCAATAATGAGAAGCCGGCGCCTAATTCAGTTAAGGCGAATAATACCACAAACAAAGGGCTTGACGGTAAGGTTAGTCTTTTTATAACTAAATATTTATACCGGATTGCGTTTGAAAGAGGTGTCTTCATCGGCGGCGCTTGGGGCGCAATGCGTTCCAGTCACGGCACGTTTTACGACGCCTTGAATCAAATAAATGCAAATAATATAACGAGCTGCAATTACAGCGTTTCCGGAATAAAACAATACGTAACGAAATTAAATCATATAGTGCCTCTGGGTTATTTTAATTCCATTAAAAATGACCTTTATAAAGCCTGTATGATCGGAATAATTCAAGGAATTAGTACGAACAAGGGTTAAACATTAAGACCAATAAATTAATATATATTTCACTGTGGTAATATTAACGGATTTGTTGGCCATGCCGCCGGCCGTTCCGCTATTTATAAATAATTAATGATTTAAAAAGGAGGAATAACAAAATGATTATGGGCTTTTTAGCAATCATAATACTGCTTATAGATGTATTTTTGATTAGCGATATTTTAAGGGGTAACTTCAGGGACGATACCGCAAGGATTTTATGGCTTTTAACCGTGTTATTGCTTCCAGGCATAGGGATAATTTTTTACTTTACGGCCTCAAAGAACTATAAAATATAAAATTGGTTCTTTATTTTAAAAAATAAAGCCTGCAAATTATTGCGAATACGCAGAGCTTGTCCCTAAACTTGATTATCTTTCCATATAGTGCTATATTTATTGTATAGAGTTGTAAATTTTAAGAGAGGCTAAAATGATCCAAGTTCTAATAAAAAATAACGACCTTGCCGGAAAATACGTGGCGTTGAAAAGTTTTGAAGATTCTACCGTAATCGGTTTCGGCGACAGTCCTAAAGAAGCTTACGATGAAGCGCAACGGGAAGGATATAAAGAACCCGTCATTACATATATTCCTACTAAGGATATGGTGCAGATTTACTGATGACTTCCGCCTATATTCCTTTTACAAAATTTAACGATAACGATATAGCAAGACCCTGGTTGCCGGTTACAATTCATAATCCGCATACAAAATTATCGATTAAAGTATACGGCTTAATCGATACCGGCGCCGATGAATGCGCGATTCCAGCTGAATACGCTCCGCTACTTGGTCATAATTTACAAGCCGGTATCCGTAAAACAATAAGCACCGGCAACGGCATAACTACTGCATATGCGCATACATTATGCTTTAAAACCAACAACATAGAAATTAACGACGTATTAATAGATTTTATGCCAAACTTGCATGTCGTATTATTAGGAGTTAAAAGTTTTCTAAGTAACTTTATTCTCACCGTTAATTATAAAAAATCCGCTTTTAGCCTGACCAAACCTTAAAAAATCCTTTCAAATTTTCGCTTTAAAGCTTTGAAACTGTCGGGCAGACTATAAAACATTAACCGTTTTTATTCCGCACGTCGTCAACCGCTTTCTCGACGTAATACCGTAAAAAAATACGTTACGAATGTAACAAATTACGTTACTAACGTAAAGCAATACGTTACGGCGTAACATAATTTGTTACAAATTCTACGTCTTGAATTTGTTTTTTCATTATAGGTATAAAACCATTAACCTTTTTCTTTCGTCTTATTCCATACGTCGTCAACGGCCTTGCGTAAAGTGCTTGGGACTAAATGCGAATATCTTTTCGTCATCTGCGTCGTCCTGTGTCCCAGAAGCTCCCCAGTTATATATAGCGAAACCCCGTCTTTTACCATTTTACTTGCAAATACGTGCCTTAAATCGTGAATGTGCATATCCTTAAATCCCGCATTTTTGCAGGCGGTATGGAAAGACTTCTTAAAATCGCCTAATTTAGCCCCGTTTTTGTTAAATACGTATAAACAATCCTGATATTTTTCAATACCGCCTAAAAGCTCTTTTAAGGGCTTGCTTATCGGAATATATCTGTCGTATTTAGTCTTGGTTCCTTTAATAGCTATTACGTCGTTCTGCAAGTCCACGTCGTCTCATTTGAGATTTAGGGCTTCGCCTTTACGGCAACCTGAAAGGATTAAGAAAGTTATTAAGTCCCGGGTTAATTTATTTGTGGCGCCGGCGATGAGTTTCTCGATGTCGGAATCGGAAAGGGTTTTAAGACGGGATAATTCATTTAGTTTTTTAACGCCGCTTACCGGATTCTTTTCTATGAGCCCTTTATCAATATAAAAATTAAAGAAATTGGAAAGAATTAAAATTTCCTTATTTAAATACGCAAAAGATATTTCAGATTCTCTTTTTCCGATATTTTTCGGCATTGCCATAATTTCTATTTTTCTTTTTAGCTGATAATCCTTAATATCGGACTGCGTAATTTCCGCGATGTTTTTATCCTTAAAGGCGGGAATAAAATGTTTAGAAATCCACCCTTTAACTTCGACCGTTCCTTTTGAATTACTTAAAGAATTAAAATATTGCTCCCAGGCGGTCAAAAATGTATAATTATTTTTAACCGGCATGCTGAATTTTTTCCGGACCAAGTCGGCTTCGATTGTATTTGCTATTTGCTGGGCAAGTTTTTTATTGTCGGTTTTAGTAGAGCCGCGGTATTCGTTGCCTTCGAGCCTGACTCGATACCAATAAAGATTGCCTCTCTGATAAATATACGCCATAAAATACTGTGCCCTATTTTGTGCAAAAAATAAAAATACGATACGGTAAAATATAGCATTTTACGGACTAAAAAGGCAAGAAAAATTTTGAAATGGAAACCCGCAAAGTCTTGAAAGTATTGATTTGGAAGGATTTTTATACCACTGATTTATATACCTTGACACGGTAGGGGTCGGCGGTTCGAGACCGCCCGTGCCTACCAGTATTAATAAGGGTTTGCACGGTTCGCAAATCTGTCGTTATGCTCAACTGTCACACTTTTTTAGTCACAAGCCGCTTATCACTATCGATTTTGAATTGTTCAAAAAAAGATTTTTCTCGGCGCGGTCGCTGGGTTTAAAAGGTTTATCAACCTTACAAAAAGAATTATACGAAATTTATAGAAAGAGTATAAAATTAAAGAAAATTTTGTATTTTTTCTTTACCATTTTATTTATTTTAGCGGTATTTTTTATACATTATATCTATAATGTATAAAAAAATAACATTCTATATAGTATAAATCTCAGTATAAAAAATTTTAATAACTTTCTAAATAAGGCTAATATTAGTTAAAATCCGAATTTTAAACCGAATTGTAAGAATATCTGATTATATTGATCTGATGGCTCGACATATTGTTCCGGAAAAGTTACGCCATTAAATAAATCTGTATAATATATATTATTTATGTTAGACCTTCCCATTTTATTTTGTTCATACCTTATACCGATATATGGATTAATTGATAAATTATCTATTTTATATAATTGATATCCTATTTTAAATCCAAAGATATAACCTGCTTTAGGCGCCATAATAAAATGGGTTGTATTGTCAGATGTTACTATATAAGTATAATCATATTGAGTAGGAGCTGTTCCGTTTACTATATCGTTTATTCCATTAAGATAATAACCTTCACCTTCAATCCATAATTTGTTATTTAATACGGGCGGGATATAATAAGCTTTTAATCCTAGCATATAGTAATTTAAATGATAATATGTTGAGCCGTTAAAAGGCAAATTTCTGTGCCAATTTACCCATTGATAGCCGAAATTAGGAATTAAAGCTATTCTATTGCCTATATGAAATACATAACCTAATCTGAAACCGTATCTTGTCATATTTGATGAGTGAGATATATTCGTAAGTCCGGTTGGCTCGTCGTATGTACCTGAACCTGGAAGATAAGAATAACTTGCTTTATACCATATCGGTATTTGTTTAGTTAAAATGTTTTGAAAAGATATTCCCCAACCATGAAATCCTATATGCTCGCCGTCAAGATATGAACCTGCCGGTTGCGATGCAGAATAAAAACCAGGCAAATTAGGCGTGTATTCTCCATAATGAAAATAATCATTTTCATAATAAATATTAACTGATTTAATTATTAAATCAACAGAATAATTTTTAGATTTCTTTATATTAGCATGAGAAATAATTGGTTTAGAAATAGAGGTAGATTTTGGCTTATAACCTTCAGGATATCCATATTTTGACATTGTTTGCGCATAGACATTAACAGAACCTAGCATAAATATGGCGATAACTATAACTAAATATTTTTTCATCAGTTCATCCTCCTTAAAAAGATATTAAAAATTAATTAAAATAGATTGTCGATGAATGGTATTAATATTAAAATTTTATATTTTTATTCAAGATAATTTTTTAAAAAAATAAAATAAGCCGGACCATATCAAATAAATTTATATTCTTCTTATTTTATAATCGATTCAAGCCGTATACCTTTTAAAACGTATAAATTAACGGATTTGCCTTTAACATCCGCTTTACCTATTATAGTATATCCTTTATAATTTGCGCTTGCTTTTCCGTATTCACGAGTCTCATTATAAACTTCATTCATAATAGGTTTTATATTTTCAGGCAATATGTCCCAATCCGAAATATTTGAGCTTTCGGTTTCAAAAATATTACCTCTGCATATTTTATAGTTTTCGATATTCCGTTGATTATGTTTTGAATTGCCGTTTATTTTTCTTATAACGCTTATTATCCGACAGCCCGATAGAGTAGAAGTAACTGGTATGGCATTATATATGTATTTTTCGTTTGAATAAATATATGGACTGCTAGTTTTATAAACATATAAGGCAAATTTCTTAAAATTAGGATCGTTATCAGCATAAATTGGCGATAAACTATTATTTTTGGAAGAATAAAAGATTATTTTATTAGGTATATAACTTTGTTTATTTTTATTGATTTGCTTTGCGTATACTCTATCTTTATTATCTTTATTTGTTATAAGCTTTTTAAGTTTGAATACAAAATTTCCGCAGACTTTCCTTAAAATTTTTTTGGGATTGGGTGAGACTAATTTTTGAGTACTGGAGCCTTTTGCCATAATAGCATATTCTTTACCGTTAATTAATGCATCCGCTTCAAATCTGGCATTAAACGGTTCGCTTATAAAAAGTGCGGAAATAGGCATTAAAATTCCGACTGGGTTAACTACCGCCCAAGTATAAGCTTTTCTATAATCGTGGATATAAATAATGTTAGGTTTTTCAGGTTTTTTATTTACAAACAAAGTTCCTGCATTATTAATTATTTTATGAATCTCTATTCCTAAACATTTATAGATTTCAACTTCTTTTTTAGAAAGTGGAGTTCCTGTTAATAAGCTATATGAGAACTTAATATTTTGCTTTTTTATAGCAATTTTGTATTTAACTTTACTGGAATTATTATTAGGTATAGAGGCGTTAGAGTATAACGGGGCATATGCACAACCGCTTATAGAAACAATAGCGGCGGATAAAAATAATAAAATCAATATCTTATTTGTTATGAAATCTATAAAATTAAAAGTTTTCATAAATTTATTATTTTATCCGCCTGTTAATTTTTAAATATTTTATTTGTTAAATTTATTTAAATTATATAATATATATAACACAAATTATTATTTAAATTCAAATATTTAATTTTTCAATATAATGCTTTAAGTTTTGGACTTCATCGAAAGTATCCACATCGGAAAAATCTATATTTGAATTGACCAGGAAGACCATTTCTGACGTAATTTCGTATCCGTCTGCTATATTGTAAATTTTTATATGTTTAACTAAAACTTTTAAACCAAATTTAAACGCTTCTTTTTAAAAAATCTTTTCGTAATCAAATATAACGCAGTCAATATCTATGCTATTTTTAGCATTAACGCTCCTTTTTACAGTTTTGATTATTTATATAGTGAAATTATCAGAAATTTGTTTATTCCTTGTTCCTTTTATATCTCTATGCCTCGCTTTCGCAGCACTCCGGGAAAGCTCTTGCTCCCCTCTTGTTTCCTTTATAACCCTGCCGACATCCTTGCGCTTTAGATTTAATTTTTCGGAAATTTCGTCTCCCATTGCGATAAGATTCTTAAAATCATTTATCCTGGGTTCTTCTATAGGCTTTAAAAGTATATTGCTCCCGTCCTGAAGTATAATCAACTTAGAATTAGGTTTTAAACCTAAAGCTTTTCTGATTTTATTCGGTATGACCACCTGTCCTTTAACTGACATGCTTGTAGTTTCCATAATAATAAACCTCCTAAACAAGTAAGTATTTCTTACTTTTAGCATAAAGGCAGTTAATCGAAAAATCAAGTTAAGATTTGTATAAAACTGAAATCTCCCGGCCGTTCAGTCATTTTTATTCGCATATTTCAATAACACCCTTAACGATAAAATATCGGTTTTGAGATTGTCGATATCGCTTTCCTTTTCCTTTTTTTCTATTTTTTCGTAAGCAAATTTCTTAATCGCGAGTTCGATTTCGAGTTCGATTTCCTTTTTGAATTTATTAAAAAAATCGTTTCCTTTCTTGCCGATAATTTCTGCGACCTGCTTTTCTAAATCATCTTTTTCTCTTTCTAATTCATTTTTTTCTTTAGACAAATCATTTTCCATTTTATCGCCTACCTCCCGTTTTTTTAGGTTATTTTAATATATTTTAGGCGCATACGTCGTTTATGATTTTATTAAAATTATCGCCCGTCCTTAAATTTCTTAATCCCCTGCAATATACGTCGTGCCTTTTATACGCCCCTGTCGGATATTGCAGGACGCTTATTTTTATTTCTATGTTTTTGCCGCAGCAATGAAATTCGCCTTTGAATTCATATATATATTCCCGCGCCGCCTCCGCATCGCCCCCTTTCTCGCGCCCGCCCTTTTTTGCGGGTTTAAAATCTCCGCTGTTTATTTCGATATCGAACGGCTGTCCGCAGTTTTCGCACTCAAAGAATAATTTCGTTGTTTCCATTATTATTACGCCTCCTGTCTATATAATTATAATTATTACGTATAGTTATTTGTTTAACGGGAAATTTGATTCCGCATTGCGATAAACTATTATAATATTTTTATGCGCATTTAATAAAGATTTTAATTGACTAAAAATTAACGGTGTTATATAAAAATATAAAAGGTGGGGTTTTAAATTGCCGCAGTTTAAAATAATATACAGCGGAGGAGAACATGAATAAAACTATTTTTATCGGCAGACAGCCTATTATAACCGCCGACAAAAGCATATTCGGATACGAAATACTGTTCAGGAGCACTGCCGAAGAAAACTCCTCCGGGGTATCGGTATCGGATAATTTAAGCGCTACCGCAAACGTGCTGGAAAATATTTACGATATGGGTCTTAAAACCCTTATGGGCGATAAACAGGCATTTATAAACGTAACTCCCGATATTTTAAAAAGAGGCATGATGGAGCTTCTGCCGAAAGACAAAATCGTGCTTGAAATACTTGAAACGAGCACAATCGACGATAATGCCGTTTCTATCGTTAAAGATTTTAAAAACAAAGGATTTATAATTTCTTTAAATAATTTTGCATACGACGAAGCATGGGAACCCCTTCTGGAAGCGGCGGATTACGTGAAGCTCGATTCCAGGCAATATTCAAAGGCCGAAATAAAGGAAATGCTTATGCTCCTGAAAGGCTTCGGAGCCAAATTAATATCTTCCAAAGTAGAAGCGGACGAAGACTTCCAATTTTACAAAAGCCTCGGCTTCGATTTGTTTCAGGGCTATTTTTTTCAAAAGCCTTCAATAATTTCCTCGGTTACTTTAGACTCCGACTATGTAATACTGCTTAATATATTTAATTCCTTCCAGTCCA
>JAJYQZ010000076.1 GCA_021794335.1 bacterium | reverse complement strand
CCTGTCCAGTTGCCTATAAGCCCCGTTAATCTGTTTGGCGAGTGAATAGCGTTTATAAAAATTCCCTGAAAAAAACCGTAAATTATAGCAATGCTTATTGAAAATGTAAATGTATAAACCATAAAATTTATTCTTTTTTTTGCGTTCAATAAAGTTGCCGCCGCAAAAAAGAACAGGACAAAATAAACTATTTCGCCGCCTTCGTTAATGCTGTCTTTAATGCTGTATGTCCATAAAAAAGAAGCCGCGCAGATAGCCGTATAAATCAAAATAGGTATATTAAAACCTGTTTTAGGAATAGAGGCATCCCGCTTTGCAATTTTATACGCGATGAAGAAAACAATAGCTGCAACCATGCCGAACAGGGCAAATCCATCTTTAATAGGTATGAAAAGGGCAAATAAAAATATTCCGAAAAGCGCCGCCTTTTCAAAGAAGCCGGCTAAATCCGGCCGTTTTACGGCTATTGCAATTAAAATAATGCATGATACGGCTATTACGGCTATTTTAATAAATAACAAGATGTTCAAGCTAAAAACCTCAATTTAATTTCCTCCCAAATCCCGATTTAGAAACTATTTTATGGTATTATAATATAAATTTTCATAAATTTTGGCTGAATTATCCCATCCAAAATGCTTATTTGCAGAATTAATAACCAGATTGCCCCATATTTCGTCATTATTACTCATGTAAATATTATATAACTCATTAAGCGCCCATGAAACACCGTTTACATCCAAATGTTTAATGAAAATGCCGGACGGTTTCCCTGCATTTGTATCCATTATATCCGAAACCGTATCGTGAAGTCCGCCGGTATCTCCCGCTGCAATGACGCCGCCATATCTCATGGCTATCATTTGGGACAATCCGCACGGCTCGAATTTTGACGGCATAACAAAAATATCCGATGCGGCGTATATTTTATGGGATAAAGCTTCATCATATTTGCCTGTATGGGAATAAACCTTATCTCTGTATATTTCCGACAGATATAATGCCTTCCCCTCGATGTAATCTTTGCCGCTCCCCAATATGATAACCTGAAACGGAAAATTATCCCAATTAAAAAGCGAATCTAAAAATAGATCTATCCCTTTTTCTTCGGTAAACCTGCTTACAATACCCAAAAGAGGCAAGGGCTTGCCGTTTCTGCCTATTTTTAGCGGCAGCGAAACTTCTGAAAATAATGCCTTTTTATTTTTAAGTTTAAACTCTTTCCACTCCTTGTAATCTTTCGGCTTATAATTATTTTCCTGTAAATTCAAATTATGCGGTATAAGATTATCGGTTTTTGGATTCCAGTAATCTAAGTCTATTCCGTTAAGTATTCCCTTTAATTTACCGTCGTTATAAAGATTTTTCAACTCTCCGTCAAGCCCGAAACCGAAAACAGGGGTCGTTATCTCGTTTGCGTATGTGGGGCTGACGGTTGTGACAAAATCGCTAAGAAGCATCCCTCCTTTCAAACTGTTTAAAGTTCCAAAATGTTCATAAGCGGAAGAAGAATTATATCTAAAATCTATTCCAATATCGTAAAAATCGTCGATGCCGTAAACCCCCTGATACCCGAGGTTATGGATCGTAAAAATTACGGCAGGCCTCAAACCGTCCGCGCTTATATGTTTGCTTAACTTTGCATTTAATATGCCCGCGGCCGCAGACCGAACTTTTTTATCGCCGAATGTTTGCCTTATAACGGCGGGAACAAAGCTGCCCGACCAATCATGCGTGTGGATTATAAGCGGAACTCCAAAAATTCTCATTGCGTAAGCCGCGCCATGGGCAAGCATGGCAAACCGCCACAAATTGTCCTTATAACCGCAAATGCCGCCATGGGGACCGTAAACTTCTTCGCGATTAAAAAAATGATTTTGCTCGATCAATATCAAAGGTATCCCGCGGTTTGTAATTCCGGTTTTAATTCCAAATTCAAAAGGAATTTCTCCAAAATTGACCCTGCCGGCAGGATAGCTTTCTTTAATTTCTATAAGATTTTGCGGGATTAAATTTTTATAATACGGGATAACGACCCTTACATTTATACCCGCCTTTAACAGCGCGCCCGGAAGACTGCCCATTACATCGCCTAAACCGCCGGCCTTAACCAGGGGCGCCATTTCCGCTCCCACAAACCATATTTCGTTATTAAATTGTCCCATGTTTCCCGCCTTATTCCATGGTTATATTTAAAGATTTATCTGAAACTTGCCGATTGAAAATATAAAATATACTTCAAAACCTTAAAAGCTCTGGATTCCCGCCTCCGCGGGAATGACTTTTTAGTTGTTCTTTTTAATCTTTTCTATATCTAATATTATTATACTCCGAAAAACCTCTTCCATAACTAAATTAAAACTATATTTAATCTCTATGCCCTGAAAAATCCTTTCAAATCCGCTTTCCGACAAAGAAATTGTGGTTATAGGGCTGAAAACAAAATCATATTTTTTAGAGAATTTGCCGCCTGCCTGCTGTTTGATAATAATATTCCCGCCCCAAAAAGAATCGCTGATATAAACAGCGTTGTCGACGCCGGCGCTTAATTCTTTTTTGAAATAATCGCTTAAACCTTTTATATCCCCGAAAGTTTTAATATTCGTTGCAGGTCCGTTTCCGCCGGGAAGCGTAAGCCTTATAATTATATCTAAATTTCCGCTTGCCATGGATTTAGAATCAATGAAAAAGCCGATAGATTTACCTATTTCTATCTTTAAACTTGTGAAAATCTCATCGTCATTTTCATAATTATCATCGTTAAGATTATTATTAAGAAAGCCTGAGGTTTTAATTGTAATGGATTTTTTATCTTTATTCTTTTTGACTGACCCGCCCTTAAAGTAAATCTGCCTGTCGTTAAATTTAATTTCAAATGCCGGCAATAAATTTGGGTATATTATTAAATCCTTTTCCGACAAATCCGAAGGGTATTTTACATCTTTGTGGATTGTTTGCGGAGGATTTTCATTATTTTCTTTATTATTATCTATGTTCTTGCCGTCTTTTTTAAAATTATTTTCTTTTAATTTCATAATATCATACTCGTTATGAAGACAAAAAACATCGCTTAGAGAATGAATTAAGCCCTTACCTAGATAATCTAACGCCAAAAAAGAGCCTGCAGACGGCTTATATATGATAAGCCAGTAATTATTGAAAAGCTGGATTTCTTTTTCCCCGTCCATATCAAAATCATACATTTCTATTTCCATACCTTCTTTAACCTTCTCCTTATACAGCAAATAAGATGTGATAAGGGCTTTATGAACAGCCCTTCTAAGGTGGGGAAGATAAATCCCGCCAAAAACGCCGTGCCAGTACGCATCGTTAGCCTGAGACTTTAGAAGCTCGTTTAAAGCCTCTTTAAGGTTTTTACGGTATGTTTTAATTGCATAATTGATTTTATAGCTTAAATTCAGCATTCTTTTGTGAAGCAAATTTGCTTCGGGATACCTTGTTAAAAAATTATGCCATATACCTCCGCCTAACGGCGCCAAAGGATTTTCCGACTTTACAATTTCATAATTATGCCTCTTTTCTACGGGCAGTGTCCACTCCCCCATTTCCCTGTAACTCGAAATAGGCAAATATACAGGGACCCTTTTGGATGTATTATTTAAAATACTTGAAGGAAGCTCAAATTTTAGCGGCAAATGACTATTATTCGCCAGTTTTATAAAATTATCGAGCCATCCCTCTTTGCCGTCTTTGCCGTAAACCCATTCATGAGTATCGGGCCATCCCCCCATTTTTTCGCCGTCGTCAAACATCACGGAAAGGTTTGAAATCCTGCCGTTTAAATATAAAACCTCATTCAATGACTCGTCCGGGTTTGCAAAGGGGAGTTTGTATCTCAGTCTTTCGTGTATAGGAAATATATCCAGATATGCCCCGTTATATTCCGTCCTGAAAATATTATCTATATCGTCAGGAGATATACCTGCCTGAAAAAATTGAAAATCATCCAAAAAGGCGTAACTTAAACCAACTTCTTTTAAATCCTTAATTATGTCAGGCTGCCATATTCTTTCCGTAATCCACGCCCCTTGCGGATATTTCCCGAAAAGCCTGAATAGGCTTTCGCTCAACATTTCAAGCTGGGCTACCCTGTCCTTTTGCGGCGCCATTGCAAGTATCGGTTCATAATAGCCGCCGCCCATTAATTCGATTTGATCAGATTTGACCGCTTTTGCAATTAGACTTAATAATTCAGGGTCATTTTTTTCCAACCACTCAAGCAATACCCCCGAGGCATGAAAACAAAACTTTACATTATATTTTAAAAGGGTTCTGATAAGCGGACTGTACGATTTTTTGTGAATCTCTTGAAAAACGAAATCAAAATTTCCTTCGGGTTGATGGCAGTGAAAACCTAAAATAAAATTAACCATGGCGAATTTTCACTTATGCCCCCTTTGCATTGCTCCGCCCATTTCCGCAATAGTTTTTTCTGTGGAAGCTAAAGAACGGAAAAGGTTGTTTGGCACGGGCTTGTCCATTGTTATATAAAGATTTTTTAAAAAATTCCTGAAAATTTTCTCCATAGAGTATTGAGAAAAAAGAGGGCTGTCATTACCAAGCCACCAAAACCAATCCGACCCTTCTGCCGCCATAAGCAGTCTTAAGGCTGAATTAATCCTTTTTTTGATTATTTTGTTGTTTCTATTTCCCTCATTATCCATTAAACCATTAACCCAGTTTAAGAATTCTTCTTTTGCATTGCAGAGCAAAACCCATGCCTTATTTTTCTGCTCTTCCCCGACCCACATACCCAGATTGCCGTTTACCCATGAGCCTGGATATATATAATCAAGTCTAATGCAGTTATCCGCATCGTAATTTTTATAAATATCGTCTATAAATAACGGATTTATTTTAATTGACGAGGAAATTAACGAATATAAATCATTTAAGAAATAAAACCCGTTTTCGTGATAATATTCCCAAGCGTTTTCGCCATCTAATATAATAGCGACAACAGCTTCTTTATCAAAATCATCTATAGAATTCAGTTTACCCACAAGATTGTTTGCCGCATCGTCCCCCCTCCAGTTAGCATAAGTAAATCCTATTAAATCGGAAAGTCCGGAGTCTCTAAAAATTATTTTAAGATTCGTATTTTTCCATTTGTAAACCTTGTACAGAGGTACAACATTCCTTCCGTAAGTTGACGCAGGCTTGTGGATATCTATTCCCATGGACATGGAAAGAAGTTCTTCTCCGCTTGCGCAAATATCTACGCCGTACTCATTAAAAAGGTCAAGCGATTGCGAAGACAGCGCCCCTTCGGACGGCCATAACGCTTTGATATCCTTACCGGACCCTGCCCAGTAATCATTTAGTATATCGAGGTGTTTTTTGGCGCTGTCAAGGCCTTCGGGATATTCAGGAGTGTTGACGGGTTCATAATTTATATCGGTCATTTGAGCGGAAATGGCTCCTCCATGAATATCGATAAGGAGAGGAATAATCGGATGATAATTTGGGGAAAGCGTCACGGAATACTCGCCCGCCCTTTTTTTATTTAATTTGTTCAGTTTATCTTTTTCGATAAAATTTGGATATTTGGGGGGCAGGGCTGGATTTTTTTCACCTTTAACCGCCGGAAATCCATATAAAGATATGCCGTAATTCATCCACTCTGCCAGTCTTTTAAGAAGTAAACGCCTGTCGTCAATAGTAAAATTATGCCCTTTCTTAAAAAAATAATTGATCACGGGGTCATATCTTTTCATCCATTCCCCGCACCATGCAAGATGAAACCAGACGCACAAATCGAAATAGTAAGAGTCGTTGAGATAAAACACATTGAAAGCTGACGATGTTATATCAAAAAGCGTTTTATAATGTTCAAACCGCTCCACCATTCTTTCATAATTTGCCCATTTATAATGTACTATCATCCATGATTTTGTTTTATCATCCAATTTTTGAAGAAGAAGCGGTCTTAAAAAGGGGTCAGGTATTATTTGAACGGCTTTAACCGCATCTATCTCATTCAAAGCCTTTTTTAATAAATAATTATAATCCTGCCACTCGTCTATCAAAACCGGGGTAATATTTATACTGGCTTTCATGCCCTGGTTTGCCATTATATTTAAAGGCATATCGATATAATCTTTTATGGCATGAAGATAAACCCATGGAAGCATAAATTCGCCGTTCAAGTCCCTGTAATCAGGCTGATGCATATGCCACCACAGAACCAAATTCATTTAATTTATATTCTCCCCGTAAAAATGCGTTAACAAATACCTTTGCCGTATAGAGCCTTAGCATTTATCCATGGAAATATATTGTCTTTACCCGCTATGTCCCTAAACCATTTTTCATCATACGGTTCTTTACCGACGGACATTAAAATACACCTTTTAGCTCTTGCCAGATGCGCCTTAACCCGCCTTTCCGCATAACTTACCGCCTGTCCGGTCGTAAGCAAAAACGGCCAATCGCTGGACTGGGCTAAAAGAAGCTCTCTTGCCGCCTGATTAATTACCTCCTGATATTTTACATCGTCATATCTGTTTGCGCAAATATCGATTAATTCCATAGCTAAATCCGTCAAAAAAGGCTGTATGATATCGTTTTTTTCGTTAAGCCACACTTCGGCATAACCTCCGCCCCCCCACGAGGATGTCGCGGGTTGAGCGACCCAGATATTATTCCTGTCATAAACATTGACGGCAAACTCCGAAAAACTTCCATTTTCATCGTTTCCGTCTTTTTCACTTTTGCGAATATATTTTACCGCCTCATCATATCTGAGCAATGAAGTTTCCGCGACCTCCTTTGCCGTTACCCCTTTTATAAAATTATTTTCATGCATTCTTCTAAACACGGATTCAAACCACCACGGTCCTTCAAACCACCAGTGACCAAAGAGTTCGGCGTCATACATAGAGATGATAAGCGGTTCATCTATAAATTCCTTAAGATAATTTGATTGAAGTTCCCTGTGATAGACAAACTGGGCGCCGTGTTCATAAGCCTTTCTTTTTGCTGCTGAAGGCCTGTAAGCCTCTTTATATGTTCCGCCTCCGGTAATGGCATAATATTTAAGCCCCGTAAAAGTCTTAATGCCGCCATGCCTTAAAGGGGTCAGATGCGGCAGGTCTAAATCAAATCCGACATCCCTATAAAACTCGCGATAAACGGGAGTACCCGGGTACCCCTCTTTTGAAGACCACACCTGCCTTGAGCTTTCGGGGTCCCTGCCGAACATTACGACATTAAACGGAGAGATAATAGGGGAAAAACAGCCGTTAGGCGGTTCAGGCTCGGCTAATTCGATTCCGTGCCGGTCAAGAAATGTGTATTTTAAACCATGCCGCTCAAGAATCGCATCGAACCCGCCGGTATAGCCGCACTCCGGAAGCCATATGCCCGTCGGGGTTACTCCTAAAATATTTTTATGCGTTTCTATCCCGACCTCGATTTGGGCAGTTATGGCCTCAGGTTCCCCCACCATAGACATAAGAAATCCATGGGTGGCGGCAGAGGTTATAATATCTAAATGTCCTTTTGCATGGTGACTTAAAAACCCGTTTATAAGATATTTCCCGCCGCCGTTTTTTATTCTTTCGTACCAATTTTTATACCTTTGCCTGTAAAAAAGGGTAACCGGGTGAAAATCAGGGTCGCCTTCCGTTCTGAACGCCTCTTCATCCAAAACCTTTAAACGAAGCCTGACATACTCCCCCAGCCGTTCGGAAAGCAAATCGTCATTCATCATACTCAAAAGCGTCGGCGTCAAAGACATTGTGAGACAATAATCCACATTGTCTCTTTCAAGATTTTCAAAAACCTCCAATAAAGGGAGATATGTTTCGGTAACCGCTTCGAAATACCACTCCTCTTCCAAATATTTCGGACTTTCCGGATGCCTGACAAACGGTAAGTGAAAATGCAGGACGGGAATCCATTTTCCTGTTTTATTGTTCATATGTAAAATTATTACCTTACTTATTTTCCTGCGCCCGAGGCAAAAAAGCCTGCCCCCGAACCGCCGGATAAATTAACCGGAAGATGCCTGCCTCCGGGGATACTTTCCGTTGCGCCTATTAAGGCGACCCCTTTAGGAATTCTTTTTTTGGAATTTATTTTCGGCAGCCTTTTGAATAAGCAGGCAGGCGGCCAGATAGGACTTCTCGCTATAAATATAAATTCTCCTTTTTCTAATATATATCCGATCTCCACCCATGTCTTGGCTAATTCATAATCATCGGGAAAAATAATGTACCTGCTTCCAAATTGATTATCTAACAGTTCATACCAAAGCATTTTATCATCGACATAAACTCTTAAAATAGGTCTCGCAGAATTTGTTCCCTGTTTATCCCTTAATCTCCAAACAACCTGCCTGACGCTCGGTTTTTGAAAATAAATTCTTACCCAGCTATTTTGCCTTATCTCCTCAGGCTCGCCATTCTCAAGCACAGGAAGGCTTTCTGACGGGCTTAATAAGCTCCAATTCAAAGAGATTAAGCTTACCTGTTCGCGGGTACCGGCGGAAGTATCGGCTTCGCTAACTTCTACCGCTCCGGCTGCCTGTTCTTCGGGGGCTTCAAATACCCTGAAAGCCTCGGCAGGCTCATTTTCTTTTACTGCTTTACCGCGGATGGCTTTTTCATTAACGATTTTTTTAGGTTTGGCTTTTTCCCCCGATGTTTTAACCCCCTTTTCCTCTTTTATCTTAAATGCCTTTTTCAGGGCGGGCTTTGCAGGTTTTTTTTCTCTGACTCTAACTTTTAATTCCGGTTTAACAAAAATGGTTTCCGCAAGTTCGTTAATTTCTTTTGCGCCGCCGGCAACGGTTAACTTATTTTTTATAGCCCTATGCTCGTTAAAGTTATAATTAAATATCTCAAAATCAAACAATTTTAATTTGTAATTTTCTTTTAGAGCGTCTTTTTTGACATCTATCAAAGTATAATTTATGACATTTATTCCAAAATTTTCTTCTAATCCGTCAAAGAATATATCTGCAAAATCGATAAGTTTTTTATCGCTTAATTCTATTTTTTCTGAAAAAAGGATATATCCTTTAAATACTGGATTAAACGACTGCGGAAGCTTTCTTTTTTGAAACCGGATATTTTCATCTAAGGCCTTTACTTCTAATTTTTTAATTAAATTATTTTTCTTTTTCTCGTCGGGGATTTTAACATAAATTATCTTTTTTATTTCGGCTTTATTTAACAAATCCCGATTAAATACAAGAGTAACCTTCAAGCTATTTTCCATTTGCCTGTAAACCCCCGCATCCCGTTAGATAAAACAGGACTTTAAGCATTACGCCTTATTATTTCTTTTTTTACCGCATCTGTCTTAAGTATATCTTGAAAATATATTTTTTCAAGGATAACAAAAAATATTTTTATTTATCTTTGTCTTTATTTCTCTCCACCAGTAACTGAACGGCTTTTAAATAGCTCTTTTTAAGCCTGTTAAAAGATTTGGCAAGGGCGCCTATTTCGTCGTTTCCTTTGGCTTTAAAATCCTCGTTTGACTTGCCGACCGAAACATCCTCCGCTAATTTCGCCATATCGTGTATCGGATTTATAATAACCTTGTCTATAAATAAAAGCGCTATTAAGAATGCCAAAAACGGCAGGACAAAGATTGCGATGCCTATTATAATAGAATCTTTAATAGCGGCCTGGCCTATATATTTTGTAGGAACCCAGACACTTAGAGCCCCGACGACCGTCCCGACCTTCCAGTGCCAGCCGTGCGTATCTCCGTATCTTTTTACTATCGCCGCGGTTATAGGCGAAGGATTTGACGGATCGCCGTGGCAAACCATGCATCCCTGTTTTGCCACAACGGGCTTCATCACATAAAAGTAAGATAAACCGTTAAATGTGTGATAGCCGCTTACCGATTTTAAAAAAGGGCTGGATTTAAACCTGTCTATAATAGTTTCTTGAAATGAATTTGCCTTATTTTTTAAATTTAAAGGGTTAAGCGTCGGCTCAGAATATGTATAATGAGGCAGAAACTTTTTAATCAATTTTGCAACGCCGAGAGCCAAAAATGTGGCGGATTCGGCCTGAATGACAAATTTGTCGGTTGCTTTCATAACGGCCGGCCTTAAACTGCCGGAATCGTAATCTCTTGCCGCCTTTTCCGCAAAAAGAACCATTTTTGCTTCATGCATCAACTCGTCTTTCTTAAATTTTTGAATATAATAAAAAGCGCCTGCGGCAACGGTTAAGTTTGCAGCGAACCCCACAATTAGCATAATTACGGTAAATTTCTTTTTTAAAGAAAGATTTTTGAACATAAGACCTCCCCTAACCCCGTTTTTTTATTTTTTTTCTTTATTTCTATCCGCCAATAACTGAACGGCTTTTAAATAGCTCTTTTTAAGCCTGTTAAACGATTTGGCAAGGGCGCCTATTTCGTCGTTTCCTTTAACTTTAAAATCTTCGTTGGATTTGCCTACGGAAACATCCTCCGCTAATTTGGTCATCTCGTGTATCGGCTTAATGATAGCCTTATTAATAAAATAAATTGCGATTATAAAAGCTAAAATAAACAGGATAAGGAAAGCCGCCGTTATTATGATAGCATTATGTAACGCAATATTTGCCCTGTGTTTAGTCGGAACTAAGACGCTTAAGGCTCCGGCTGCCGTTCCGACCTTCCAGTGCCAGCCGTGGGTATCCCCGTATCTTTTTACTACCGCCGCGGTTATAGGCGAAGGATTTGACGGATTTCCGTGGCAAACCATGCAGCTTTGCTTGACGATAACCGGCTCCATTAAATAAAAATATGATTTCCCGTTAAAAACATGAAAACCGCTGACCGATTTTAAAGACGGATTAGATTTAAATTTACCTATAACGCTAATCTCGAACGGATTTGCTTTATCTCTTAAGTTCAACGGACTCAACGCGGGTTCCGAATAAATGAAGGGAGGCACGAATTCCCTCATTAATTTTCCTACATGCATGGCAACGGATGTCCCCGAATAAGCGCGTATATCAAAATCGTTATTATCGCTTATCATTCTTTGCAGTTTTGCATTTCTGCCCGTATCGTCCGCATCATAGGGTATGTTATTAAAATTATTATTTCTATTTATCGCCGCCGGTCTTAATTTTTGAGAAACATAATATCTGGTGGAATTTTCAAAATTTAATATTATGTGGGCTTCATGGATAAGAACTTTCCTGCCGAAATAATGAAATAAACTTAAAGTCCATATCAGGCTGGCAAGAATCGCGGCAAATCCGACAATCGCCATAATCAGGGTAAATTTAGTTTTTAAAGAAAGATTTTTAAACATAAGACCTCCTTAACTCCCATTTTTTATTTTTTAAAAATTCAAATTAAAACTACTTGAAATTTTTAGGAAATTATTCGAAAAAAATATTGTCTATCAGTCTTACTCCTTTAAATCTTGCGGCGGCGAGCAGAATATCGCCGGAATCTACGGATTGTTTTTCGATATTTAACCCTTGATTCATAATTTTTGCATAATCTATTTTAAATCCGCTTTTAATCAATTCTTTTATGGCTGAAACGGTCAGCTTTTCTCCCGATATTTCGCCCGCCTTAAATAAATCCGCCGTTTTTTTTAACGACCTATAAAAATTACAGGCAATTTTTTTATCCTTTTCATCGAGATACGCGTTTCTTGAACTCATTGCAAGTCCGCACTTTTCCCTTACGGTAGGAACGGGGATTACCCTTGCATCCAGAAAATAATCTTCAACCATTTTTTTTATTAAAATATATTGCTGGTAATCTTTCAGTCCGAAAAAAGCAAAATCCGGATTTATTATGCAAAATAGTTTCATCACTATTGTAAGAACGCCCTGAAAATGGGTTGGCCTGAAAACGCCCTCGAGCCTGTTCGAATATTCGGGGTTAATTAAAAATGTCGCCGTATTTTTGATTATATCTGCCGGCGGATGAAAAAGATAACCGATATTTAAATCTTTTAATATTTTAGCATCATTCTCGAAATCTCTCGGATAATTCTCAAAATCTTCATCAGGACCAAATTGTACGGGGTTGACAAAAATAGAAACAATAACTTCGCCGTATTTTTTGCCTTCTTCTATAAGCTTTAGATGTCCGTCATGAAGCTTGCCCATCGTAGGAATGAAAGAAATCTGCCTCGATGATTTCTTTAAATCCTTTGAAATTTTTTTCATTTCGGCAATACTCGTTATGATTTTCATTTTAATTTTATAATATAATTTAATTAAATATTCATATATTTATATTTATTATAATTATTATAAATAGTATTACCTCATTTAATTAAGTTTATTATAGACAACATTTCCGTTTATTACAACCTTTATT
>JAJYQZ010000243.1 GCA_021794335.1 bacterium | reverse complement strand
CCATATTATCTAACACTAACTCATGAAGCCTGTTATACTGGCCAAATTTACACGGACCCGGCGAGGTGGGCATAAAAAAGGCGGATCTTTTGGCGTCAAAACCCGGTTTCTCGATAACTTTTATAATGTCCCCCGTAGTCACGAAACACGGCATGCATTCGTTACCGTTAGTAAATTTATGGCCAAAATCGAGCGTTGATTCATCCGGTTCGTCCATAACTTCGGAATCCACGCCGCATCTTCTAAATGCCGCGCTTAAAGCGTAGGCGGCGTCAGACATATATGGTATATAAACCTTTTTATTAAAGATACCCGTATTTGTGTGGTGCATATAATCTCCTTAAGATATTGCCAATTAGTTTTTCGTATATAGTTCTTTATATTATATTACATTTATACTATAACACCATAATAAAGTCAAATTAGCGCCGTTGCCCAAATCCTGATAAATTAGATTTTTAAGTACTTTGAATTCATATCTCTTGAAAATATTCTTTCTTTTTATTAAAATTTAATTGCTCCAATAAAATTGAACTAAATAATTCATGAACTTAATTCCTATCTAATGCCTGATCCGGCAAATTAAATGACAAATTAAATGATTTTTTTAAAGAAGGTTTTAATTATTTATAACCCAAAGTCAGGACGGTTTTCCGAAGAAAAACTGTCTTATATATTAAATTTTTTCAAAAATAAGAATATCCTGATATATGCTTTAAATATGATAGAAAGGCCTATCAAAAAAAATCTTGCGAATTTTTTTGATATGGTTTTGGTAGCCGGAGGAGACGGAAGTTTAAACTATGTTATAAATAATTTAGTTTTCGCGGATATTCCGATCGCCCATTTGCCTATGGGGACGGTCAATCTTTTTGCCCTGGAAAACAAAACCCCTTACTCTTTGGGCGAAGCGCTTAACGAAATTATATACAAATACAAACCTGTTAAAATAAATCTGGGAAAGGCTAACGAGCAGTATTTTATCGCCATGGTCGGAATCGGCCTCGATGCCTTTATCGTTAAAAGTATGGAAGAAAAAATAAGAAAGAGCAAAAAAAGAATATACAATAATTCTATAAAATATCTTAACTATATATTCAATATAATAAAAATATCCGGAAATTATAAATTTTACGACTTATCTTTAAATGTAATAGATAGCGGTAATACCGGAGATTCCAATGCTTATGGTTTTGAGAGGCGGGAACTGCACTATGCCAAAGAGATTATTGTTTCGAATATAAGATATTACGGCGGACCGTTTAAAGTATTTCCTAAAAATTCGCCTTTAGACGATAAGTTCGATATAAGATTGATAAAAGATGTAAATAACAGGATACAGACTATATTTTCTATACTAAAATCACTGACGCTTTACAAAAAATATGAAGATAACCCCGATTTTTACATAAAGGCAAATAAAATTTATATATCATCTTTGGATCCGGCGCAAAACGAAAAAATATATTACCAATGCGACGGGGAATTTGCCGGAACATTGCCGGTGGAAATAGAAAAGGTAAATAACGCCGTAACCATGTTGGTAAATCCGGCCTCATTCCTTTAAACTCCGCGCATAAAAACTTATTAAGTGATTTACGGGTATCGCATCTTTTTCTTTTAAAATGCCCCTTTGATCGCTTAAAGAAAACATGCAGCCGGAACACGATGTCAAAATGTTTTGAGGGGATGCCTCTTTAATTTCCTCGAATTTTCGCCTCGTTATCTCTTTGGAAAAATCGTAATGCCTTATATTGAACATGCCGCCGTTGCCGCAGCAATAGTTATGTTTCAACGGCTTTAATTTTAAGCCGTTAATTTTGTCCGCAATCAGCCCTGCTTCCCCGATTAAACTTTCGTTATAAGACGACGGTTTAAATCCGGGTAGGTTAGAAAGATGGCAGGGGATATGAAATACCGCATCGGTATCCTTTTTTAGTTTCCCCGTTTTTATATTAACGCCTCTTTTTTCTAAGATTTTGAAAAACGACCAGATATTAAGCAATTTTTTTGAAAAATTTAAAACTTCGCTATAACCCTCGTCATTTTCATTAAAATATGAAGGATAAAGGCTATTTATGGAATAGGAACATGATGCGCAGGATGTAATTATATAATCTATATCCTTATCCTTAAAGGCATTGACATTATTGAGAGCGAGGTCTTTAAACGACTTTATGTCTCCGCTCGATATAAAAGGCAAACCGCAGCAGCCCTGATTTGCGGGAACAAAAACCGAAACCCCGTTTTTTATTAAAGACGAAACGGTATCGCTGGATATTTGAGGGTATATGCTGTTAAATACGCATCCGCTAAAATAACCGGCTCTAATTTCCTCCCTTTTACCGCTTGCATCTGCGCCTTCTGCTTTAAACCGGTAGTCCCTGCCCGAGATGAAAGCTTTACCCTGAGGATTCGGCGCGAACCGCCGGCTAAGTTGATTTACGAACGGAATATTTGCAAGCTTTAAGGCGGATTTTAATAAAATTTTCCTTTTATTTTTAAGGGCTTTAAGCGCTATAGCGGAGACCGAAAATTTGTTATCCCGAAACTTATTTAATTTAATCTTTTCGTTTATTATCAAATCTCCTATTTTAACATCGTTAGGGCAAACCTTAACGCATCTTCCACATAAAAGACAGGTGGACATGGCTTCCGCAACCTTTGAAACCTTTAATGGCAGCAAGTCATTGTTATCGGTTAAAATTAACCGGACCCTGCCCCTCGGGCTGTAAAACTCGTTTAAGCTTATATTATATGTCGGACAAACGG
>JAJYQZ010000191.1 GCA_021794335.1 bacterium | reverse complement strand
TTATAGCTTACGTTTGAAAAATTAGTCAGAGTGTTCAATAAATAAGCGTTAGCCGTTGCCGGCAATAATAAAACAATTAGAAAAAGAATGAATAATTTAATTTTTTGCATAAAACGCTCCTTAAAAAATATATATATCTATATATACGCTATTTTTTGAGATACTGAATTTTAATCTTAAAAAATAAAGAAAGACAGCAGAGATAGGGAATATGATAAATAATATAAACATATCAATTAAGCAAATGGATCCAACGATTCTTGCTGAGGTTCTTTTATTTTATCTTTTACTATAATAACATCTGTAGCGCCTTTTAACTGGTCTGGCATATTAGCTAAAGTCTCAGATATAGAACTAAATCCGAAAACATCATAATTAATTAAGATGCCAAAGCCTTTTATTATAGTATTGTTTTTAAACAATACATTCACCGAGTTTGAATAAAACCCGCTATTGACTCTTGCTAACGCGCCGTTTTCAAATAAATATTTAGAAATATAACCTAAGCAATCTTCAGTTTGTTTTTTATCGTTGAGATAATGAAACGGCTGCTTGCCTATAGATTTCATATAGTTAGTAAGAGCGTTGCCTAAAGCAAACGCCGAAAAATAAATAATGCCGGAGCTTAAAGCAACAGACTGAACTTTTAAAATATTATCTTTAACGTCAAAAGTATTTATATAAATTTTTAAATAAGATAAATATTTACTTACATCAACCCAGCCATAAGGGTTATCGGTATTATCTAAATCTAATCCTAAAGAAATATTTTGAACCTGATTATTTGCCGGAGCGGAAACTACCGGCGAACTAACCGGAGCCGGAGATTTAATCTCAGGTTTAATATCATCAAAAATATCAGGTTCTGGCGCTTTAACGGCAGTGTTAGTTTCTGGGGCGGTCGGACGGTCTGGCGCAATATTAGATTGAATATCAGGGTCTGGAGCGACGGGCGCGGATGCATTAACCTGATTTTCCTTTTCTATAACGCCTGTAGCCTCTAAAAACTCTTTAGACTCTTGGCTATGCAAGTTTAGATAATCAGATAATTCTTTAGCCCTTGCAGCTTGGTCGGCGGCTTTAACCATTAAATAAATAGTGTTATTAGTTTGGGCAAGTATTTTATGATGATTTAACACCGCGTCCACTACGTCGGATTTTTGCGGGACGCCTAAATCCATAAGCATACGCGCTGAAATAATAGGGTGATCGCCTGTGGCATAAGTATTAGATAAGTCAGGGACTTTACCTATATCGTGGGCTAAGCATGCTATTATAACCGGAGATACAAAAACTTGCTGTTCGTGACGTTCTTTTATTTTCTCCATAAGAGCATTATAAGCCTCTTCGCAGACATGTAAAGTGTGATCGGTTAATGTTATTTGCTGAAATATATCATATTGAGTAACGTTTTTCATCATTGTAAAATTTTGCTTAAAAGCAGCTGTGGTTATATCTTTAGCAGACGACGCAACAGACGGACAGCTGCCTTTCTTGTCAAGAAACATTATAAGCCTGACTATGATATTGTTTTGTTCGTCGGATTTTAAATAAGGTTCTATTTTTAAATAGAAATTTAAAAGTTTTTTATTTTCTATAACTTTATCCGGTTCTTCTTGTAACGCCTTAATATCAGACCTGACGCCTTCTTCTATCATATCTTTAGTTCTTAATTTCAAGCGGTTTTTATTGTTTTTTTTAACAGCGCCGAAACCGAGTTCTGATTTAATTTCTTCAATAATTTCTTCTTTTAACGCTAAAGAAATTTCATCTTGAGATTTCCACAAAAAAGAAAGTTTCTCAAGCGATATATTCATTTTCTGCTTAGCGGTAACAGACTTTAAAACGTGGTATAAAGCTAAAGCCAAACCTATAGATATACCTAAAAATAAAAGCATAGCGGGGCGTGTAAGAGCGCTTAACGAATGTAATAATAATACTATGTGATGTAATAACGGTAATATCTTAGGCATATCTATTTTTGTACCTCTTTAGACTTATTAGTTTTTGGCAAAAAAAACAAATGCGACAGGATAGATTTTTTGTGACCGATATTTGGTTCTTGAGTAAGATTAATACTATTGTCTGATTTATCCTGCAACTTGCCGTTCCACATCCAATCTTCATCTTTAGGAATACCGGAGACAGAGGATTTTAAGCTGTCTGATTTGCCTGATGCACTGTCTAATGAATCAAGCTTGCCTGATGATTGACTGATTTGACTTATTGCCTGATTGTTTTTTTCTTTGACATTAGTTATATTGACATAAGACGACTTTGTAAATAATGTCATACCTTTATATCTGCCGTCCGGTCCTAAGAAAAGCATCTCTCTTTTTTTGAGATTACCGACAATATCTGTCGAAACAAGCGGAGTTTCTTCCTGTTTTAGAGTAAAAGAACCGCCTAACCCTATAATATGCGAATATCCTTTGATAAGACCCGACGAATTAGAAACAAACTTTTGAGTGTCAGGATCATTAACCCTTAAATATATTTTAGTATTAGTATTATCAATAATTTTCTTAGTTTTATCAATGCCTAGTTCTGCGGTTATGTCGGATACGGATTGCGTAAAAGCGGCAAGCCATACGCCTGCGCCGCCGGCTTTATTAAACATATTTTCTATGCCGTCGTAAAAAACATTTGACGCCTCGTCTATGTAAAGACATAAAGGCGGATTGATTTTTAATCCCTTTTCAAAAACACGCCCAACGAATGACTGAATAGACGATAAAACATTTCTTGCCATAAGATAACTGACCTTTCTTGTTGACAGAG
>JAJYQZ010000289.1 GCA_021794335.1 bacterium | reverse complement strand
GGACAGCTTTATTACATGGCTTATAGAGGACAAATCTAAGGACATCGCTTTGTTAAACCCTAATGTGGATGAAGTTATAATCATCGATAAAAAAAATTTCAAAATCCGCGACTATTTATCTTTAATTAAAAGACTCCGAAGCCGCCGTTATGATTTGTCCATCGATTTGCAGGGAGTGGACAGGTCGTCCCTGTATGCCTTTTTAAGCGGGGCTAAAATAAGATATGTTGAAGAATATGCCGATTTAGGTTTTTTGAACAATAGAAAGATTATCAGAAGAAGGAGACCGCTTGAGCATGCCGTCAATTTTTATCAGTTTCTGGCCGAAAACGGAGGCGGAAAAAAAATATCGGATGTAAGTCTTACGCTTATCACGAGCGATGAGGATAAAAAGTTTGCCGACGATTTTTTAAGAAATAATTTTGGGAACCTTGATAATATATTCGTGGGGATAAATCCGACGGGGGCATGGAAAACGAAGAGGTGGCCGATTAAATACTTTATAGAACTTTCTACGAGGCTCATTCTCTCTTTTAATGCAAACATCGTGATTTTCGGCGGAAAGGGCGATGAATATTTTGCGCAGGAGATTCTAAAAGAGGTTGGCGAGGGTAAAATCAAAAACGCTATTTCTAAAACCTCGCTAAAACAGGCAAAGGAGCTTCTCGGGAAAATGGATTATTTTATAACCCCCGATAGCGGTTTAATGCATATAGCCTCAAGCATAGAAGGCCTCAAAACGATTGCGCTGTTTGGTTCAACCGATCCAAAGCTTACAGGCCCCGTTGGAAAGAATAATGTAATTTTAAGAGATAACCTTTACTGTATCCCTTGTTTTAAAAAGGAGTGTCCACTTAATAAGATTGAAAACAAAAATTTGCAGGAGTGCGTTTTATGCATGAAAAGAATTACTCCCGATAAGGTTTTCAATGAAATAAGCAAAGATATAAAAGCGCAAAAGCAACACGCTTAATTATTAACCCCTGCGTAGATAAATTTATTATAATTAATGTTTAAAATTGTAAGGACGGAAGAAGAATTTAATGCAATCAAAGCCGATTGGGACAGGTTTACCGACAAAAATTCGGACTCCAATGTATTTTTATCCCATGATTGGATAGCTTCATGGATTAAATATTTTTTAAAGGGAAAAAAGGGCAGGCAGCTTTTCATTATAGCGGAGTATGATGATAACGAAGGTGCGATAAAATCTATTGCGCCGTTTTATATCGATGTTTTTTTCCTTGTTTTTAAATGTTTAAGGTTTATAAGCGATGACTATTCCGACTATTTGGGAATAGCGGCCGATAATACAGGCGCTATCTTTAACATGCTGGATGAAATTAATTCTTATTTAAATGTGAAACGCGGGGGATATAAAAAAATTAAAGAAATAAATAAAAAAGAAGAAAATGGGTTTAGAGCAGATATGATATATTTAAAACAGGTTTCCGAGGAACAAAGCGGTAAAATATTGGAATATGGAAAAGATAAACTTCATTTAACAAGGAAGTCCGGCGGGGATTGCTATTATGCCCTTCTGCCTCATACCGTAGAAAAATATCTTGAGGGGTTTAATTCAAAACAAAGGTATAATATACTGAAAAGGGTTAAGACGGCAGAAAAAAAAGGCGTTCAATATATTTCCATAAGTATTAAAAACGGTGATGGCAATAACATTGATTATTATCTTGAGGAATTTTTTAAATTACACCAAAAAAGATGGAATAAGAAGGGCAAACGGGGGGTTTTTCATAATAATAAAATAAACGCATTTTTTAAGAGCCTCTTTACCGCTTTATACAATAATGGAATTCTTAACCTGTCTTTTTTAAAGTATAATGACAGATTAATAGCCGCTTCCGCCTGTTTCGACATTAAAGATAAAAGGCAGGTTTATTTACCGGGCTTCGATCCGGAATATTCTTTTTTACAGCCCGGAATCGTGCTCACATATTACAATATAAGGGAGGCTATTTCATTAAACTGCAAAGAGTTCGATTTTTTAAAAGGGTCTGAGGATTATAAAAGGCGCTTTCTTGCGGTAAAAAGGGCAAACTATAAGATTTATATTTATAAAACTAAGATTATTTATCCGATATTTAAATTAAATTTATTCTTAAAAAACGAGTTTTTTCCAAAAATAAAAAATATTTTTATTTATAAATATGAATAATAATAGAAATTTTTTAATATTCGGTCATAATTACATCGGCGATACATTAATGTTGACCCCGGCTATCAGAGCCTTGAAGTCTAAATTTCCGGAGAGCAAAATTATCGCCGTAGCGTCTAAGAGCGCGTCCCCTGTTCTAAAAAGAAATCCCGATGTATGGAAAGTGGTCGAGATGGAAAAAGTAAAGGGGATGCGGGGCATATTCGGCGTGTTAAATTTATTTCTAAAATTAAGAAATATAGAATTAGAAGAATTAGGCAAAGAAAAATTTTATGCCTGCATTAATTTTTTAACTTCTTTTAAATTCGCTATTATTGGATTTTTACTTTCAAAAAAACAAATCGGTCAGAATAAAGCATTAAATAATTTTTTTTTTCATGACAAAATTGAATTCGGCGAAGGTTTACATAACATAGATAAGTCGCTTAAATTTATCGAACCGTTTTATATAAAGCAAAAATATCAGAATAGAAATTGCGCTTACGAGGTTTATGAAGAAGATATCAAAAATGCAAGAAATATTTTAAAAAATTCATTTACGGGTTATGATGAAAATAATAAAGTAGTTTTGTTTTCCCCGGGTTCTACAAGGAAGTCTAAAGAGGCAAACCC
>JAJYQZ010000254.1 GCA_021794335.1 bacterium | reverse complement strand
AAAAACCTGTCGGTTTTCTTTTTTTTTTAGCCTTTTGCAAGGCTTTCGGCGGTTCTGAATTTAATATAATATTAATAGGGTTACTAATAGGCGTTATTACGATAGGCACATTAGGCTTATTCGGTTTAGGCACATTAGGCTTATTCGGTTTTGGCGGTCTATTATAATTTCTATTGCCGGCATAATTCGGAAGTCCGGGTATAGGCGGCGTAAAAACTTTTTGCTTGCCATTCGGCGTTTTACCTGTTTGAGCTTGCTTAATAACAGCTACATCATGGACTTCTTTAGCTAAAAGAGCATTTTGTTTTTGCATTTTTACAAGCTTAGACTGCGTAGCATTAAGCTGATTTTGAGCATGTAATATCCACTGCTCTTTTTGAAATTTCTTTTTGTTTATAATATTTGCGTAAGATTGTTTCTTTTTTGATTTTGGCGGTTTATTGCTATGGAGAACCAAGCTTATAAAGACTACAAATATTAAAGCTAAAACGCTGAACAAAGCTATTTTTAAAAACCTCTGATATCCTTCTTCGGTCTTAAATTTAGAACGCAGTTTTTCAGTAAGTTTATTCGCCATTATTAACCACCCCTTTTGCTATAATAAATAATCTTGTAAAGGTATTCTTATATATATGTTCATTTGATAAAGATATTGAAACAGGTTTATCTATAAGATTTATAAACTCTTTATTAGATAGAGATATTGTATTGCCGGATTTATTATAAACGTGAAATTCATAAATGTTTAAAAAACCGCCTATATATTTTTTGATAAGAACTACTTTAATTTCAGGATAGCCTGTTTTATAACTTGATCTCTCTTTCTTTAAAGTAAAACCCGCTGGAATTAAATCGTTATAAACATTTTTATAGATAGATGCAAAATAATGCGTCGCGCCTTTTTTATTTATCCTGTAAAAACCTTTATTATTTATATATTTAGAACTTGAATATTTTTGCTTAATATAAACAGTCTGACCTGGAATGCGGGCAGGAACTACCACTAAAGTAAAGATGCCTTTTTTGGTATTAAAAATTATAGAACTTAATTGCTTAATATATTTAACTTTACTGACATTGCCCTGCTTTTCAAGTAACGGCGTCCACTGCACATAAGCGTCTTTACCTTGTAACAGAACAGAGATATTAGCCGTTTTCGTAGTTTTTACATTTTGAATATAAGAATTTATTACAATTCTATTTATTTGCGTTAAAGACAATTTGACGACTCTTGTCTCTCCGTGTTTTATATGAATTACTACGGGCTTTATCACTAAGTTTGAATATCCTATTTTCTTGCCCGGCACAGGCGGTATTATAGCAACGTTCTTAGCAGGCTTAAAAATCGGACTTTTTACCTTAGGAACAGGTTTAACCGTATTTTTTTTTGCCTTGGCAATAGCCGTATTCACGGGAGCTGAATTAACAATATTATTCTTTTTTATCGGATAAAGTTTTTCGCCTTTATGATAAACAGGATAAACCGGTTTTAACGCATAAGCGTTATTAGACGCAAACGTTACCATTAACCCCGCAATTAAATATAAATATTTTTTCTTAATAAACATCGTTAAACGCTCCCTTTAACTTGAATTTTAGTTATATAAAACCTGCCGTTTAATATAACAAACATAAGTGTTATATTTTCTTGTTTATCCTTAGCAATAGACCTTTTAAAAGTATGATTAATACCTGTAATAATAATCTTATTGCCCTTTATTTTAGTCGCTGTCGGATAAAATACGCTCGAAACGCCTAACTGCGTTACCGCTTGCATCTGATTGTCAAGCGCCGTTCTTATAGATTTAAACCGCGCAGGTAAAACATAAATCATAAAATTACCTAATTGAGTTTTATAATCTTTCGGCGTAAAGTTCAGAAGAGTTTGTGAAAGATAGTTGCCCATTTGTATTAAATACCCTCTTGAAACTCTGTTCCCCGCCACCCAAAACTGCTTTGACACTCTGGGCGGCAATACCACTGTCCTGCGGTTTTCTACTATAATGCCCATAAAAACCGCTTCAGCTATTATGACTACCGCCAAGACTATTATTACAAATCTAAGAGTGTAAGCCTCTACTGCTGTTTTATCCATTTTAGTTTTAAAATATTTAGCGTCCACTATCTTATAATCCTCCTAATATGTCCCGGCGGTAAACCTTTTTTAGTTAATAATCCGTGCCATACAAAAAAATGGTTAAAATAACCTTTGACAAAAGAATCTTTAGACTTAATCTTAAGCCAAACCGCGAATATTCCTATAGCTGAACATACAAGCAGGTAATTACTGACAAGTCCTATCACTAAGAAAATAAAAAAAACGGATATGTCGTCAACTTCCCACCATAAAAACTGCGGTTTGGCATCCAAATACTTTGGTATTCTTTTGTAGTCCAATTTATATCACCGCTCCGAATACGGAAGGTAAATCATTAACGAGAGTAGGCAGATAAAACATAAGAGCGCCTACTACAATAACTAATAAACCCATTAGTACGTGTTTACCTGTTGCAACTTCAAAGATACCGTAAAAGATTACGCCTAAAACGATAACCTTTACGAATCCGCCGGAAAAAAATGCCGTAATGCCAGTCCATAATGTTGCGCCGGCTCCGCTGGATGTGGTAGTCGCGGCAAATGCGTGACCTGCGAGAAATACGCCGAGCGTCTGGATTACCATTAGTGATAACGCTATCAACATAAAGGTATTAAAATAATTCCTGACTTTTTCGTTTTTAAAAGCATTTGTAACGCTTAAAGATAATTTGTTCATACAAAACCCCTCCGATACGA
>JAJYQZ010000326.1 GCA_021794335.1 bacterium | reverse complement strand
ATTATTATTCAATAGTAAACAATAATAATTATTATTTATAGGGCATTATATCATAAAAATGCCTCAAATATGAATAAATTAATAAAAGTATATACTGGATAGGGCTATATAATAATTTTTTAAATATCCAAGATATGTTTTTATAAGCTGCCTATATTTTTCATAGTTCTTTACCGAAATTAGAGGAGTTTTGGATTCAAACGCATAAAGACAATTTAACGCATTTTTATTTTTTGAGTAAGAACATTCGCCGGAAGCCGTACCGGTATTATTGCTTAATTTTAAAACCGGCGGCAAATAATAAATATTAGATTTTTTGGGAAGTTTAATAGTTATTTTTGCGATATGTTTAAATGGATAGCCCATTACCAAGGGATAAATCCTGCGAGACTTTAAGACGGTATGAAGAAGTCCGATGTCAACCGGTATTATCTGATGAAATATCACCTTATCGCCTCTTGCCTGCCCGTAGCGCTTGTCCGAAAATTTTATTTTTAATACTATATTTTTATTAATATTATTAATATTTTTATATCTAAAATGCAGGATATTAGCTCCCGGAGCAAAATTATATAAGAAACCCGCCGCTTGAATCTTTTTTTGGTACCCGCTTGCATCTTTCAAGGACGATCTTTTAAAATTTGAATAAACCCCTTTATAAATAACTATAATTCTCCCGTTCAGCTGCCCCTTTTTGTCTATTTTTCCTCTGAATTTAAACACTTTTTCATTCATGCCCGCTTTTTGAGCGGGAAGGGTTATAAATTTGTACCTGCGGCCGGATAACAGCTCAACCCCTTTTCTGCCGGATATGCTAAACGGAAGGTGAAAAGCCTTATACGAAGATGAATCTGGATACAAATAAAACCGCTTACCGTTAATTTTTATCCCGACAATTACGGAATCAAACTGTTTTGGGGAGACGGATTTAATATTTAAATTTGATGTATTCAATGATGTTACGAGAACAGGAAATGCATCGATGCCCTTAATTTTTAACATTGTTATTAAAAGCGAGGCTAAAGACTTTGAATCGCCGTAACCGCTGGAAAGAGTGAAGGATGCGGGTTCAGGATTATAGCCGTTTATGCCGTAGCCTATCCCGACATATCTAAAAGATTTAACGAAATCGTTATAAATTGAAATTATTTTTTCTTTTTGCGCATTATTTTTATTCTTAACGCCGCCTATACTTTTTTTGACAAATCTTTTAATTTTTTTATCGGCTTTTTCGGACTTTATAAACAGCTTATTTATATGATTTAACAATCTGCTCCACGAGGTATAAGTGGAAATAGAAATATACTTTCTATAATTTTTTAAAGGGGGCATATAGGATTCTTTTTTTATAGCCGGAATATTCTTAATGCGCAAATAAAGTTTTATATATTTTTTGTTTTTTATATTTATGGCTTGTTTTACGACCGAAGATTTATTAACTATATTATGCAGATATAAATTAATATTTAAGCCGGCAGGATAAATTAAAGTAAAGCCTGTATCTTTAACGGGAATGGCGCGGGTAAAATAGTCCGAATAAAATGCTCCGTTTTTAATAAGCGGCTTAAAATTATAAAGTTCGTAAGAAAAGTTTATTATAGAACCGTCCTCTACGGCAGGCATCGATAATGTTAAGTATTTTATACCTGAATATATCGGATATTTTATGGCAATGCCTGGCGAAACGACATTAACGGCATGCTTTCCTATCGGAATCTTGAACATTCCCTTAAGAAGCGTATAGGCATATAACAGCTTAACCTTCTGATATTTAGTAGAAAACGGAATAATGACTTCTGAAAATCTATTTATCCCTCTTTGCGACAATATTTTTATGGATTCGCTGACATAAATTTTGGCTTGATAATTTTTATTTAGTTTAAGAATGACATTTTTTTTAAGCAGTTCGGCTCCAAATTTTTTATATTTAAATTCCTCATTGGGCTTATTCGTTTTATTTTGGTAGGCAGTATAAAGAGCAAAAGAATTTACAGGATTTATAAGATTCAAACTGCTAATAATAATTAAAAAAAGAACCAAAAACAGTGATAATTTTAATGTCCTCATTACTTTAGCCCCTTACTAAAATTTAAACTTATAATAAATTAAGGTAATTATAATATAAAATGAACTTAATTTTTAAAATTCATAACACGAACGGTCTTAATATTCTTAATTTAATTTGCATATATTAAAAATGGAACATTTCCCGCAATTCTCTTCATTCTTGTTTTTAGGGCAAAGATCCAATATTCCCAGCCTTGTAATAGCAAAATCATACTTTACCGGATCGAAACAATCAAGTTTTTTAAGGTTCTCGGTTATCTCTTCCGCCATTTTAAAGGAAGGATTTTTATAAGTCGTTAAGCCGATATATTGACTAATTCTACCTATATGGGTATCTACCGGCATTATTAACTGGGACGGATTTATATCCCGCCAAATTCCAAAGTCAAGATTATCGGAATTTCTTACCATCCATCTCAAGAATAAATTTATTCTTTTGCATGGACTATTGTCAATAGGCGATGTGAAAAAGAAATGCACCATCGAATCTTCGGGCGGAACAGCCGAGTTATAAACGGGCGAAAAATCCACAAGATCAAGCGCCCTTTTCGAAAAACCGGCTATGGCGTTTTTTAAATTTAAATCCGAGGGGTTATAGTCTTTAAGGAAAAAATTTTCGATTGAACCGTGTTTTTTAAGTATTTCGCTTAAAATTAAAAAAAGGGCGACGATATCCCTTTCCTTAATAAATCTGTAATATAAGCCGTTAAACAATTTGAAGCCGTCAG
>JAJYQZ010000097.1 GCA_021794335.1 bacterium | reverse complement strand
AGACCCTTCAGGAACATCCTTAGTAATCGTCGTTCCCGAACCGACATAAGAATTTTTTCCTATTTTAACAGGGGCTACCAATTGCGAATCCGAACCTATAAAACAGCCGTCTTCTATAATGGTTTTATATTTTTTTACCCCGTCGTAATTACAGGTTATAACACCCGCGCCTATGTTCACGCCATCGCCTATTAGCGCATCGCCTATATAACTGAGATGAGACGCCTTTGTATTTTTGCCGATTATAGACTTCTTAACCTCGACAAAGTTTCCTATTTTGCCGCCCTCAAGAATTAAAGAACCGGATCTCAGGCGTGCAAAAGGACCAATCCTGGCGCCGTCCATAACGAAGGCTTCTTCCAGAACGCTATAGCTTTTTATTGCCGTTTTACCTGCAATAAAAGATTCCTTTATGACACAGCCGTTTTCCACGATTACATCGTTCAATATATGAGTATTTCCGGATATAAAAACATTTGGATAAATCGTTGCGTTTTTACCTATTTCTACATTATAGCCTATATAAACATTGTCGTCCGATATAAAATTTGCCCCGTTATCCATTAACCTTCGAAGAACTCTTTTTTGGAGCGCCTTTTGAGCGTCAAGCAAATCTAACTTAGAGTTGACCCCGATAAACTCGTCCTTGTGAAAAGAGGTATAGCACATGGTTTTTAAACCGTTTTCAAAGAAAATATTTACAATATCGGTAAAATAATATTCCTTCTTAAGATTACCTTGCTTAATTTTCTTTATCAATCTTTTAAGATGGTTCAATTTAATTACATAAACACCGGAATTAATCTCTTTAATTTCTCCGATATTTTTAGGGTAATTTGCAAGTTCGTTTTCTTCTACGATTTCTTTAACATGTCCATTTTTATCTTTTAAAATTCTTCCGTAGGAATAAGGGTTTTCCGCTTTTACCGAAAGAACGGTCAAATCATTTTCGTTGTCTAAATGAAACTTGATTAAATCTTCAAAGGTTTTTGTTTCGATTAACGGCATATCGCATGGAAGGATTAACAGGCTGGATTCACCTGCCGCGGATGTAAACATATTTAAAGCCTTTAAAGCCGCATCGCCGGTCCCAAGATACTTCTCTTGCTCGGCGAAATCAAAAAGCACGCCCTTTACTTTAAACCTCTTTTCTTTTAAAATATAGTTTTTGACGGATTCGCCCTTGTGTCCTATTACAATGCCGATTTTATCGATTATAACCCTGTGCTTATACCCTCTGTAAACATTAAAAGCCTTTCTCGTATTTATAAGCGCCTCTACCGTATAAAATATCAACGGGTTTTCCAATAAAGCTGAAAGAGCCTTTGGCTCCTCGGATTTCATCCTTGTTCCAAGACCGCCGGCAAGCACGGCTACGGAAATATTTTTTATCTCCTTATTCATTTTATTTCTTATTTTCTTATATTACTTTAATCTTGCGTTAGAAATTTATTTTCTGGATTCCCGCTTTCGCGGGAATGACACCTTTTGGGTTAAAACCTCAATCCCCGAATAGTCATTCCCGCGAAAGCGGGAATCCAGAATTTACATATAAAAGAAACATCTAAATATTTTCCATTGCAGGATTAAGGATATTATTTATTTCTTAAATTTTTCTATTTAATGTTTAATTATATATAATATTGCAGGTATTAATCAATCATTATTACGATGCCTGAATATGTCGAGGAGAGTGGAATAGCCGTAGGTCGTTTTTATGGGAAGGCTTATGGAAACAAACACCACCGATGCCGATATAAAAAATCCCCCGATTAATAAATACATATTTTTATCCTCTATAAATATTAAAGCGGATATTATCCCGATAAAACCGCCTATAAGCGCCGCCATCAGCCTTTTTATGATATGTATCAAAAAGTTTTCCAATCCAGAAATATTGTTCGGATGAATCTTAACCCTGAAATCCTCTGTGTAAGCGGCGCGCATAACCCTTTTTGTGTCCGATATAAACTCTTTTGCCCAGCTAAATCCCTCTTTAATAATATTTAACGGCGTCATTTTTTTCCCAAGAGGGGTTTCTTTTATATACCTTTTTGCCACGGGAACTATGTCCTTTACAAGATTATAGGAGGGGTCCAAAGCCGTCCCTATCCCCTCTAAAACCGCCGCCGTTTTAAATATATAAACCAAATTTTGCGGAAGTTCGAACGGAAAGGCGTAAAAGCTTTTCATGATGTCGTTAATTATCTGTTGTATTTTTCTGTTCGAAATGTCTTTTTGGCTCAAAACCCTATATAATTTTTCTGCCATTTTTTCCAAAAGCTGGCGGGAGACCTCTTTATTTATAATCCCAAGAGCATAGTAGGCATCTATTATCCCCGGAAAATCCATTTTAATACCCGCAAGAACCGCCTTAACAAGATTTTTTTTTGTATCCTCCGATATATGTATAACAAGCCCGTAATCAAGCACTATTATCTTTCCTTCTTTATTGACTAAAATGTTGCCGGGGTGGGGGTCTGCATGAATTACGCCCTTAATCAAAGACTGATAGATATAAAACTCTATGAGCCTGTTAATGACCATTTCAGGCTCTATCCCCATATCTTTTAATTTTTCAAAATTCGTAATTTTAATCCCTTCATAAAAATCCATAACAAGGATATTTTTTGAATTAATCTCCGAATAGGTTTTGGGAATAATTATATAATCAAGTTTCTTTCCTATCTTTCTAAACTCTTTAATATTTTTAACCTCGTGCATTAAATCCATCTCTTCATAAATCGTTATTTGAAATTCCCTTAAGACAACCGAAATCGATTGAATGGATTTATTTT
>JAJYQZ010000331.1 GCA_021794335.1 bacterium | reverse complement strand
ATAATAAAAAGAAAAGAAATGCAGGATAAGCTATTGCGCCTATAACGCTTTTTTTGTAAGTATCTTTTGTTTCGAAAAACCCTGAAATTTTCAAAAAAATCTGCGGGTAATCGCCTGTGGAAGCCGCCAAATCGATTAACGACAGGACGATTTCTTCAAAATGATTCAACGCAAAAACTTCTTTGACCGATTGCCCTTTATCCAGCAAAAATATGAAATCTTTAATAAGTTTATTCTTGTTTTTTAATTTTGACTGCCTGTGATTATAGTAAAGCCGTTTAAAGCCGTATATTAATATATGTTTTCCGTCATACGCCGGCTTTTTAGCCTCTTTGTTCATATAATTAAAAGCCTTGCCTGCCGAGCCGGCGGATTGAGTCAGTTGATAAAGTTCCATAAAAAACACGGAAAGTTCTTTATCCTTCATTCCTGCATTTTGCACGGGGCGGAATATATCCAAAAATATATTCGGTATTATAAAGAGCGGCATATAGCCATCCTGCATAAGCCTTTCCTTAACCCCTTGGATTCCTTCTCCCCGAATGTTTCGTATTAGACTGTGGCCCTCGGGCGTATAATAACGGGCTAAAAAATTTCTTATCATATATAATTACCTTGATAAATTAAAATATGTTACCGGGTCAATTTCACCGTTAATTAAGGATTGAAAAGCTTGAATCTTTAAAGGCTCAAAGCTCGATAAATTTATTAAAATTTGCTCCAATTTAGAGTTATTTGACAGTACATTTAAGTCGTCGTATATCTCCTTCTTAACGGCATCGTTAAACTCTGCAATTTCAATCATCGGCTTTCTTTTTATATACCCTGTCCCTCCGCAACCTGTGCAATATCTTTCGCCCCTTACGCATACGGAATTAAATTCAGAAACGCCTTTCGGATTTATATAATGCGAATCCTTTAAAGACCGGTTATCCAATGCAAATTTTAAATTTTCCTTCAATACATCCCTGTGTAAAGAAGGCAACTTGCCTACCGGCATACTTTTTTTACAAGCCGGACAAAGAGGACTATATAACCTTTGAGCGGTTACAATTCTTACAAGCGAAAAAAACTGCATTAAATCGATATTTAAAGATTTGAATCTGTTAAACACCGATACCGAAGAATTAGTATGGAGGGTGGCAAGAACGAGATGCCCTGTTTCCGCCGCAATTAATGCATGTTTCGCCGTTATCTCATCTCTTATCTCGCCGATCATCATTATATGCGGTTCGCTTCTTAACATAACGCGAATGGCTTCCGCATACCCAAAATCGTCCGATATATTCATCTGAGTTATGTTTGATTCTTTAAGTTCTATTTCGACAGGGTCTTCTATCGTTAAAATAGACCTTCTCTTTTGGGCTAAGAGTTTTAACATTGCGTAAAATGTCGTAGTTTTACCGGAGCCGGTAGGTCCCGTAGAGATAATAAAACCGTTTGGATAGGTATATGATTTCCTTAATGTTTCGGCTTTATTATCCGAAAAACCGATATATCTTAAGTCAAAAAACCTTTTAAGTCCGTGGATTCTCAGAACAGCTTCAAAAAGGGCTAATTCTTTGTCTAATTTCGAAGAAATAGGTAAAAAAGCAACTCTTATATTTGCTTTAACACTTTTATAAACATTTGAGGCAAATATAAATTTGGCATCTGCTCCTTCGCCCTTTTTTAATGTTACCTGACAGTTTACCGCTATAATATTTATTATTCTTTGACCCGATTCTAAATTTAAAATTCTAATCGTTTCCTGTCCGTTATCCGTATCTATAATTATCAGGTAAAAGTTTTCCGACCTTTTAATCCTTACATTAGGAGAGTCCTTTAATAAAGCAACCTCTATCGCCTCGTTTAAAATCTCCTTTTCGGAAGAACCCGACTTACTTATGAAAGTCTTATTCAGGGCTTCATAAATCTTCTTTTTAGTCGATATTCCTATTTTAAATCCGTTTAAATTTTTATCTAACGCTATTCTTTCGGAAAGCTTTCCTGTAATTCCACTGCAAACTATATAATTTTCGCCGTCTTTTTCAATAATTATTGCGGGATTGTCATAAAGAAAATCAAAACCCAATTTCTCGCTTTTGCTTTTGCTTACGGCTTCGCTATTTAATTCGCTAAAATACTCCCTGCCCGAATCCTGAGCCAGATAAACCGCAACATCCGTGTCGTTCACATACCCGTTTTCGATTAATATATCTCCCAGCCTCTTTTCGCTGATGGACTGAACAAAAAGAGCGTCTTCCATCTGCGCTTCCGTCAATTTTCCCTTCGATATCAAATATTCGCCGATTTTCATTTTCATAGCAGCCTCACGAGGTTATTTTAGGGGTCAGCATAATAAGCAAATCTTCTTTTTGGCTTGTATTATTGACAGACTTAAATAAATTACCGATGAAGGGGATTTTGGATAATAAAGGAATTCTGTAGGTATTTGTTGACTTATCTGTGGTTAATATGCCGCCCACAAGTATCGTTGAGCCTGATTTTACATTCACGGTGTCCGAAAAGCTTTTTGACTCGATTACCGGATTGCTAAAACTTTCGCCGCTGATAGAAAAAGACTGATAACCCGTTATGGAATTATCTATTAAGCTTAATGTAACGGAAACGGAGCCGTTTTTAAAGTTAATATGCGGCGTAAACGAAATAGAAAGCCCTGTCTGCACCTGAGAGATAACGGGATAAGTCTCGGTTTGGGACAGGCTTAAAGCCATTGTTTGAATGCTTGAGATATAAGGCGTAATAGTCCCTGAAGATATAAGCCTTGTCTGTCCGTCCATTAATACAAGCCTCGGCTGCG
>JAJYQZ010000160.1 GCA_021794335.1 bacterium | reverse complement strand
TTTACGGCGACGTCCGTAGGCATAACTACGCCGTAAAAACGTCTGGTCTTATCGGTATAGCCGGTTATCTTATCGGCTATACCGATAAGATACGATTCTTTTAATACGGATGGCTTGCTAAAATAGCCTTTAGCGACAGGGTTGCCGAGAGGCAGTTCGTGATGTTCTTCTACGACCTTATAAATCCAGTCCGCTGTTTGATTTAAATATGATATAATATTTTCTTTTTGCTCTTCGTTTTCCGCCGATTCCAAATCGACTGAAGAGGCGGAAGAGATTAAATATAAATCTTTGGCAATTTTTGCAGAGATTATCGGATGCTTTTTAATCTCGGCAAATTCTTTCTCGTCTAAATATCCCTGCCTAAATAAAATATTTTCGGGGACGGATAACAGCCCGTAATTAGACATATAAGAAACAAGTCGCAGTTCGGGCGTTATTTCGTATCCTAATAAGTCGAATAACTTTAACGCATTATCTCCAGTATTTAATACCTTGTCGAAAATTACGGGATTAGTATATTTTAAACAGGTTAAAATTGCGTTTAAAGACGATAGGAGAGGGTTGTATTCGTTTGTAGCGGGGGACGGACCTTCATCGTTCTCCGTGTAGGTATTATCCTGTTCCGGTTCTGTCTCTGCTTCTGGCTCCGGTTCTGGCTCCGGTTCTGGCTCTGCGGGCGGAGCGTTTTCTATTTCCGCAGGCGGAGCGTTTTTTACGACGTCCGCTTGTTCTCCCGCAACCGTTTGATTTTCTTTAATTTCTACCGTTTGCTCTTGCGTTTGTTCCATAAAGCCTCCTTAACATTTGCCTTCTAATTTTTTCATTGCGCTATATTTTTTATATTTTTTATAATAAACCTTAAAATATAGCGTAAAAACGGGTATTAGCGCAGACGATAAAAGTATTACAAGATTTGAAACCGCTATATCCAAAAAGTCGTTCCTTAAATGTAAATAATAAAATAAATCGTAATAAACTTTTAACTTAGGCGTATGCGGCAGTATTTTGCCTATGGAATAAAAAAAGTTTATGATGCCGTTAGAAACTGGTTTAGTCAACGAAACGGAATATAGCATAAAATAAATGACGAATATAAAGAATCCAAGAATAGCAAGAACCGTGCTTCTGCCCATTAAAAGCGCATTAATAGCCATTTTTGTAATTTGTCCCTTATATAAATTCGCCAAAACCATGCATAATCCTAAATAGGCTATAACGGGCATAACGGCAAACAATAAAAGGAACATTTGGGTATCTATTCCGAGTTTCGTTTTATAGAAAAAAGAAATAAAAGATGGCACTATCCAACCAAAAATAGGAAACACTATTAACATAAAAAATGCCTCTTTCATTCCGCTCCTAAGTCCCACGTTCATATAATCGAGCCTTTGCTGAATGGAAAAAAAGTCTTTGTCTATTACGTTATTTCCCGTTTCTATAACTTTAAACTGCTGAATTTCCGATATTGCCTGCAAAAGTCCTTTAGGCGGTTTATATCCGCCTTTAGAGCTATCGACTACCGTAGATTTAGTGGGTTCGTTTTTTGGAGAATTAGATAATCCCGCCATATTTTTTTATCCTTATAGTAAATGGATTGCGCTACCTGATTTGAGATACTTAAAATAAACCGTTAGAACGACCAATAGAACGCCTATAAATTGGAATAAAATATTCCAAACGGGGTCGTTATATTTTATATGAGCTAAAGCCGTTCTTTTGTATTTTCCGTTCTTTTTAATAAACACGCCGCCTTCGGTTATATAATCTAACGCTAAATGCAGGGGTCCCGATAAGAACCCCTGCAAAAATATTAAAACGGTAACGTTAATTACGTTAATATTCTTAAATATTTGCGTATGTTTTAAGAGAATATGAAAAAATAATAAGGCTATTAAAGCGGGGATTAATCCCCATAAAATAGAGCGAAATAAAGTGTGCGTTAAAGGCGTTCTTACGGGAACGCCGCTCTTATTTTTTTCGTGTCCGAGTGCGTCTATTAACTGGTTTGAAATAATGGCTATAAAAGAGGCGAATAAAAAAGAAAATACGGGCGTCGTAAAAAAAGACCCCAATGCCGTTAATATTCCTATCGTAAAAATATTGTGCGTTTTAATTTTCATAACATATATATAAGGGGAAAATTGAGATACTTAAAAATTGCGGAAAATATTTCGTTCGGTCGGACGCGGGATTGTAATTTTTATATTTTTTCTTTGCCTCGACCTTGAATATTTCAACGGCAAGAGCGATTGCTATAATAACGACCATATTGTGCAGGACTTGAGCAGCATTTCTGAAAGCTTTTGCGGTATCTGACAGGCGGGAAATGTTTTTTCTTTGCTAACGTTTTTAACTAAATCATAATAAAACCAATCATAAGGCATTCTTCCTTTTGAACCGTTTGCTATATTTTGCATTATTCTTTTATCCGTCGGATTTTTATAGGGAACGGCTACATTCTCTTTATAAAATTTGTTATTCTTGGTTTTCGTGCAGTGCAGTATGCTTCTGTGAGCGGTAGTAAATCTTTTTGGAGTATGCCCCACATTTGTATTATACACCCAAACATAATCGTAAACTTCATGACACGCTTTATCTAAGAATTTTACTCTAACATAGGCGTTTTGTTTAGGGTAATTAATTAAAAACATGTTGCCGTCGTCTTTTAAAACTCTTAGCGATTCGGCGGCTAATTTAATATACCATTCGATATATTCGTCAAAGTTCTTGGTATAAGTTTTATCACCGTATTTTATGCCTACATTGTAATCGGGGTCTCCATAAATCATATCGACGCTGTGAG
>JAJYQZ010000248.1 GCA_021794335.1 bacterium | reverse complement strand
TATCTTCCCCAACGACCCACACCTTCGGCGCTTTCAAAAAAAAATGCGTATGATTCTTTATAAAAGGAAGAAAATATGGATATCGGGGTATCCATATCCCCGCTTATTTCTTGTATTACGGGGATTATATTAAATGTGTCCGGTATATTTAAAATATCCTCAAAACTTGTGATAGGCATAACATGGATGATTATATCATACTTTTAATCTTTATTATAATAGTTTATTGCCTATCCTTAATCTTGCGATAGAAAGAATTTATTATGATATACCCTATAAAGCTATGCAATTTCTGGATTCCCGCTTTCGCGGGAATGACTTCTGGAAAATTCATCCTTAACCAGTCGGGTGTCATTCCCGCGAAAGCGGGAATCCAGTCTTATTAAGCTGCTAAAATCTATTTATTGATTTCTATTGCAAAATTAAAGCCTATGAACAATTTTGTAAGACTATTTTTCTTCTTTCACGACAAATTCTATAAAACCCATAGGACTTAAATCTCCGGACCTAAAACCTGTTTTTATAATCCTGACATATCCTCCCGGCCTATCTTTATATCTCGGCCCCAACTCTTTAAAAAGCTTAGTAGTAGCCTCTTTACTTCTAAGCCTTGAAAATGCAAGCCTTCTTTTGGCAACGGAATCTATTTTACCTATTGTAATAAGTTTTTCTACATAGCTTCTCAGGACCTTTGCCTTCGGCAAAGTGGTCTCAATCCTTTCATGTTCTATAAGAGAGGACGCCATATTTCTTAAGAGCGAGGTTCTATGTGAAGATGTTCTGTTTAACCTGGTTTTAATTTTCCCGTGACGCATTTTATACCTCTATATTTATAATAAATTATTTCTCTTGTTTTTGGATACTTATATTGTCAAGTTTCATTCCAAAATTTAAACCCATTGTGGACAAAACCTCTTTTATCTCATTAAGAGATTTTCTTCCGAAATTCTTTGTTCTAAGCATTTCTCCCTCGGTTTTTTGAACCAGCTCATAAATGGTTTTTATATTGGCGTTTTTTAGACAATTTGCGGATCTAACCGAAAGTTCAAGCTCATCGACATTTTTAAAAAGATTTTCGTTTATCTGATTTTCTTTAGGTTTTTCGTTTTCGAATTTCGGTTTTTTTTCAATTAACTGCTCCATTTCCTCGAAGGCAACAAAAACCGAAATCTGTTCCTGTAAAATCAAAGCCGATTCGTTAAGCGCATCCTCAGGAGTAATAAATCCATTGGTATATATCTCCATTACAAGTTTATCATAGTCCGTTATTCCGCCGACTCTTGCGTAAGATACATCCATTGTAACCTTTTTAATCGGGGAATAAGCCACATCTAAGGTTATCGTTCCAATCGGCGCGTCCTCCCGCGTATTGAGTTCGCTCGGCACATATCCTCTTCCGCCCCTGACAAGCATCTCGGCTTTAAAATGGCCGCCCTTTGCTATCCTTAATATCTTTTTTTCTTTATTGACAACTTCAATATTTTGAGATGTTTTTATATCCGAAGCATAAACATCTCCTTCCCTATCTATGTCAAGATATACTAATTCCGGCTCGCCCGCAGTCATGTTGAAATCAATATCTTTTAAATTTAAAATAATTTCCGAGACATCTTCCGCAATACCCGGAACAGGTGAAAATTCATGGGATATGCCGTCTATTTTAACCTCCGATATCTTATAGCCGACTATCGAAGACAAAAGAACCCTCCTGAGTGAATTACCAACGGTAACTCCAAACCCTCTTTCTAAAGGTTCGACTACTAATTTTCCATAATAATCCGTGTATGTTTCTTTTTCAAACTCGATTTTTTTTGGCTTAATAAGCGAAAGCCAATTTTTTTTCATATTGCCTCCAAAATTTTTTATTAGGCGCCTGTCTATTTAGAATAAAGCTCGACTATAAGTTTCTCATTAGCTGTCGAGATAATTTCGTCTCTTTCCGGAATGCTCTTTATCACGCCTTTATATGCATCCTTATCCAGTTCGAAATATCCGGGGCGCATCTTTCTCACGGAAGACTCCAATGAACTGTTGATAAGATCACATTTTCTACTCTTTTCGCATACCATAACTTCATCACCCGGCTTTAAAACATATGAAGGAATATTCACCTTTCTTCCGTTAACCGTAAAATGCCCGTGTGCAACCAAAAGTCTTGCTAATTTCCTTGAATTTGCAAATCCAAAAGCATAAACCGCATTATCAAGCCTTCTTTCCAATAAAGACAGCAAATTTTCACCGGTTATTCCTTTCATTTTTTCACCGGTTCTATATGTTTTTTTAAATTGCCTTTCCAGAAGTCCGTATGTTCTTTTTAATTTCTGTTTTTCCCTTAATTGCTCCCCGTACTCCGATAATTTTCTCCTGGCGCCTTTATGTTCGCCTGGAGCATATTCTCTTTTATCATATGAACATTTATCGGAATAACATCTGTCACCTTTTAAAAAGAGCTTTGCCCCTTCTCTTCTGCAGATTTTGCAAACGGCATCGTTATATTTAGCCACATTTCACCTCGTAAATTTTTCGATATTACTAAAAAATATAATTAAAAAATATATAGTTACACCCTTCTCCTTTTCGGAGGCCTGCATCCGTTATGCGGTATAGGCGTTACATCTTTAATCATTGTAATGTTAAAACCGGAACTTTGAAGAGCTCTAAGGGCCGATTCCCTTCCTCCCCCCGGACCTTTAACGAATACTTCGATATTGGAAACCCCGTAATCGGATACTTTTTTAGCCACCTGTTCGGCTGCAACCTGTCCCGCATAAGGGGTGCTTTTCCTGGAGCCCTTAAATCCGCTTGTTCCTGCGCTAGACCAT
>JAJYQZ010000344.1 GCA_021794335.1 bacterium | reverse complement strand
ACTCTCTTAAAATCATCGGTTAACGATTTTCTCATCACAGGATAATGCACCCTTAAGGGGTCATACCACCATTGAATCTGCCCGACGCCTTTTGAACAAAGCCCGCCCCTGTTCTGGGGATGCTCCGAATCACCCATTACATCGACAATCTTACCGTCCTTTAAAAATATTTTAAGCCCGCAGCCGCTTTCGCACATATTGGTGCAGGTGGAATAACGAACGGTATCGTAATCTTTGGATGATTCTTGCGGACGATGGTCAGGTTTTATTTTCATCAGCCTGTTATCTTTGACGCGCAAAAACTTCTCACTTTTTAACTCCTCAAAATCCATTTTTTACCTCCATTTTTAGAATTTTTTAAAATTTTATAAGCAATATTGTTAAGTTAGCTGAGCAACTTTACCTTCTTTGGCTTCGTCGTTAATTATCCAATCGCCGCAACCATCCATGCCGAACAAAAATCCTATAAACTCGATAAGTCCGATTACCGGGGCAAAAACATCGAGGTCTGATAATTCGACACCATCCTTAATATTTTTTTCGCACATAGAGCATACCGTAACTATATAATCGGAATCGGTCTCGTCCGCTTTTTGGTTGATTAATTTAAAAAAGGTGCTGATGCTGTCGGCATTTTCAACCCTTTTTGAATGCACCGGGGTAGTATTCTGTAATTTTTCGCCGCCGCAACATTCTCCGTATAAATTAACGCTTGCGCCAAACGAATTCAGGATATTTGTTAAAATATCAATTTTTTGTCTGTCGCGATAACAACCTGTATAAAGCAGTATTGAATGTCCTTTTAATTTCCTTGCGGCGTTGTTTAAGAGATTTTTAGATATATCCGGGCAGGCGATAATATCGATAAGATGAACGGCTCCCGCAGAGCCGTTCGTAATTTTTTTCAGGTTTGCATTGAAAGGTTTAAGGCTATACTCGGCTTGATTTTCGAACATTGAATTTGAGTTTATTATTTTAAGGGCATCGTTTACCTGCTTAACGCAAACCCGGCAACCCGAATACAAAAAGTCACCGCCTATCTTCTGGGAAATACCCAAATTTCTAAGCGGCATTACAACTTTATTAAAAAAACTCGGCTTATAATGGGATGGCGGGGCTCCGCAACAGTTCCATTCAGAAATCAATTCAACTTCAATACCTAATTGTTCGAATATGACTTTTAAATTTTTATTGGGGGATTCTACGCAGCCCGGGAAATATGTAATCTTTTTATTCATTTATTCAATAGTATCAAACCCTTATTTTATTTTTAAGGCAAAAAACAACCTAAGAATATACGCTTGATTAAATTTTAAAAATTAGACAGCAATATTGTAAGGATTCCATTGTAATATAAAACAGAAGTTGAAATCAAGAATTTTTTTTATGATTCAAAAATAAAAATCGGTTTTTATTCAGCCGGCGTAAATTTAGCGCATGGATACCAATTAAACAAATGAATAAAATGACGTTATTTTTGCATAATAGCGGGAAGTAAGTGGTGCCGAGAGGCGGAATCGAACCGTCGACACGAGGATTTTCAGTCCTCTGCTCTACCGACTGAGCTATCTCGGCATAATAAATACTGTCAAAATCACCAACTGCGAAATGCGGGTTTAAGTTCAATAATTTTAGCATAAAAAATTTTATAATTCAAACAAAAAAACCGCTACGACAAAAAACCGCTAAAGCTATTTTAAAAATATTCCCTTAAACGGATTTGCGTAGAAAAGAATAAATGTGATTAAAAGCGCGTAAAGAGCCAAAGACTCCATAATCGCCATACCCGTAATCATCCATACTATCAGCTTTTTTTCCATTCCGGGATTTCTTCCCATCGATTCCAACGCGCCCCTTACGGCATTACCCATGCCGATACCTGCGCCGATAACGCCCAGTCCTATTGCAAGACCGCCGCCTAAAGCCGATAATCCGAAAAATAAACTTTTCGAAAATAAAACGGAATGCGTAGGTATAGCCGATATATGATGCTGAACCGCCGGCACGTTATTCAATGCTTTCTCGGCAAAAGCCTTAACGCTGAACATAACCACCGTTATAAATGTAAAAATTGAAATAAAATACTTAGACATCTTAGACATTGGGCCTCCAACTATTATTTTATTATTATAAATTTTAATGCTCTTCTTCCAAAGAAAGCGCAATATAGATAATTGCGAGCAAATAAAACACAAACGCCTGCATTAAGTCTGTAAAAACTTGCATGTACATCATTATAACAGGAATTACCCATGGAAGTAAGAACAGCAGAACCGTCACCATAAACTCTTCCGCAAAAATATTTGCAAATAGCCTTAACGCATGAGAAAAAGGGCGCGATAAGGCGGACATAACTTCGATGATTATCATTATCGGAGCAATTATTATAAGCGGACCGAGGAATTTTTTTATATATTTTGCTCCATGTTTTTTAATTCCTACGATATGCGAAAGAAAAAATACGATTAATGCCAGCGTTGCCGTTGTGTCGATAGTAGCCGTCGGGGAGGTAAAACCGGGAATGCTGCCGATTAAATTAGAAAAAAGGATAAAGATAGCAAAGGATGCTATTAAAGGTAAATATACGCCGCCTTCCTCGCCGATTATTTCTTTGAGGAAATATTCGGTCATAATGAATATTAATTCAAAAAAGCTCTGTACGCCGTTAGGGATAACCTTTAAATTTCTTCCGATAAGAAAAGCGGCCAATAATATTAGACACATCACAAGCATAGTCATCGTCCAATATACCGGTATGCCTGGAATACTAATAAGTATAGGAGCCTTTAACATATGCGTACGGTTTCGTTAATCTTTTGCATTAATTAATTTTA
>JAJYQZ010000337.1:1688-2843 GCA_021794335.1 bacterium | reverse complement strand
GATATCGCAGGCGCAATCGGCATAACCGAGCAAGAGGTTATAGATAGAATTTTAAATTTAAAGAAAATTAAAGTTATAAGGCAAATAAGCGCCATATTTGATTCTCATAATATAGGTTATAGAAGCACATTAGCCGCATTCAAGGTAAGCGAAGGTTCGGTGGATTTTGCCGCAAATATTATTAATTCGCATAACGGTGTCAGCCATAATTATTTAAGAAGCAACGAATATAATATCTGGTTCACTATAACTTTGCCGGTCGAATTAGATCTCGAAGAAGAGATTAAAGCTTTAAGCAAGGAGTCTAATGCTTCGGATTATTTAATACTTCCGACCCTTAAACTTTTTAAAATAGGGGTTAACTTTGATATGACGGGCGAAGATAATGCCCCCTTTAAATTTTTTTCACATGACGATTTTAAAGATGATGCCGATATAAATGTGTCCGATTTTGAGAAATGCTGCATAAAAGAACTGCAAAAGGATTTGGAAATTACGCCCGAACCCTTTAAAAATTCATCCGTATATTTAGGGATTTCTCAAGATAAACTCTTAAATCAAGTAAAAGATTTTATATCCGAAAAAAAGATGAGAAGATTTGCCTGCGTTTTGTATCATCAAAAAGCCGGATTCAGTTATAACATAATGGGAATATGGAAATCAAAACCTGAAGATGTCGATAAAAACGGTAAGCTGATGTCCTCGGTTAAAGAAGTGTCCCATTGCTATCAAAGGCCTGTTTATCCCGGAAGGTGGGAATATAACATATTTACGATGATACATTCAAAATCTAAAGAAGAGGCTTTTAAAATAATGAAAAATATTTCCGCGCTTACGGGAATTAACGATTTTGACGCTTTAGAAAGCGTTAGAGAATTTAAAAAGGTCCGGGTCAAATATTATGTTTAATCAAAGCGAGTTATTAACGGAATTCTTTCTATATCCATTAATATTGTGTTCTATCGTTGCTTTAGCTATTATAATAGAAAGGTTTTACAGCCTTCGTAAATCAAAAATATTTCCGGAAGATTTTTTATCGAATGTGGAAGATTCTTTAAAAAATGGAGATATCGAAAAGGCTAAAGGTTTATGCCTGCTCAGCAAGACCCCTATCTCAAGGATTTATCTTGCCATTATAGGCAACTATAAGAATTC
>JAJYQZ010000337.1:0-1588 GCA_021794335.1 bacterium | reverse complement strand
ATTATTATTATATGAAGTTTGTGCAAAGAAGAAAACCTGACCCGGTCATAAATGTCATCAACATGGTTGATGTTTTTTTAACTTTACTCATATTTTTTATGATGACAACCACATTTACTTCTAATTACGGTCTAAAAATACATTTACCTAAGTCTGGAGTTAAATCCGTTACCGAATCTAAAAAACCTGTTACCATATACATAACAAAAGGCGGCAGGATTTTTTATAAAAAGAAACAGCTTTCTTTAAAACAGCTTTCTTTATTTTTAAAAAACCTTAAGGTAAACGGCGGCAACCCGACTATTATAATTAAGGCCGATAAACAATCCACGGCTGCCGATATCGTAAGCGTTATGGGTTTAAGCGTGGAACGCGGGTTTTATAAAATAGCCATTGCTACAAAAAAATAATTGTATTTATAATACGGAGGGTATTTTACTTGATAGAAAGGTATTCTTTGCCCGAAATTTCAAAAATATGGTCTTTAGAAAACAAATATGAGACATGGCTTAAAGTTGAATTAGCCGTGTGTTCCGCTTATAATAAGTTCGGTAAAATTCCGGATAATTCCTTGGATAACATAATTAAAAAAGCCAGATTCAATGTTGTCGAAATAGAAGAAACCGAGCGGGTTACAAGACACGATGTAATTGCTTTTTTAACCAATGTCGCAAAATATGTCGGAGAAGATTCAAGATTTATTCACATGGGACTCACATCGTCGGATATCGGCGACACATCCTTTTCTTTAATTTTAAGGCAGGCGCTGGAACTGATACTTAAAAAAATCGAAGCTCTCGAAGGGTCTTTAAGAAATCAGGCGCTAAGGCATAAGCTTACCCCTATGATAGGCAGGACACATGGAATACATGCGGAACCTATTACATTCGGCTTTAAACTGTTGATATTTTATGAAGAGATCAAAAGAGTTAAAAAGAGGGTTAAGGATGCTATTTTATCGGTTTCTTACGGCAAACTTTCGGGGGCTGTGGGAACTTATGCCAACATACCGCCCGAAGTCGAGCATGACGCGTTAGATTTGCTCGGCTTAAAATCCATTTTGTCAAATCAGGTTATTCAAAGGGATGTTTACGCCGAAGCCTTTTATGCGCTTGCCGCTCTCGGCGCTTCATGCGAAAAAATTGCTCTTGAAATCAGGCATCTTATGAGAACGGAGGTTGCCGAATTAGAAGAGCCTTTTGCCCCCGGACAAAAAGGATCGTCAGCTATGCCGCACAAGAAGAACCCTATCGTATCGGAAAATATTTGCGGTCTTTCGCGTGTTTTAAGATCGAATCTTATTGCCGCCATCGAGAATATCCCGCTCTGGCATGAAAGAGACATTTCGCATTCATCCGTTGAAAGGATTATAGGACCTGATTCTACTATTTTAGCGTATTATGTGCTTAATCAGCTAATCTATTTGATTGACAATATGATTGTAAACAAGGACAATATGCTTAAAAACATAGATTTGACAAAAGGAGTAATCTTTTCTCAAAAGGTTCTTTTATCTTTGACGGGTAAAGGCATGCTGAGGGAGGATGCCTACAAAATCGTTCAAAAATTGGCGCATGAAAGCATTCAG
>JAJYQZ010000225.1 GCA_021794335.1 bacterium | reverse complement strand
AAGAATTAAGGAAAATTTAGCTAAGGCCGGACTTCCAACAGATCTATATGACATCGTTAAAGCATTAAAAAGTACGAATAAAGTTCATTTTTATGCCTGTTCTTTGGCAGCGGCAATTTTTGAAGTTAACCAGAAAGATTTAATCCCTGAAGCGGACGGAATTGTCGGTGCAACATGGTTTCTTACCGAAAAAGCCGAAAATGCTACAATCTTTATGCAATATTAATAATATTAAAATTTGATAAGGATATGTTTAAAGCTATAAATAAAATAACACCAGGAGCATTTAATAAAATAGTCAACCATGCCAAACAATTATTAAGTCCCGCGTTAATTACGCCGTTATTAAAAAAAGATAAGACCGATATCGGCATAATATACGCGTCTCAGGCATCTGAACTTACAAAAGAAGGAATAGGTATCAATGTAATACCGATACCGACACAATACAATACAAAAGCTAATTTTACTATATCAATATTAAATATGTCCCCGTTCCATTTTGTAAGTCAGAGGAGAAAAAAACTCAATAATGAATTTAAAAAGCTAATATTATCTAAAACTGGCCAAAAAATACTTAAGCAATGGGGGTTTTCACCCGCTCAATAAGAGCTTATTAAGAGGGGGTAAATTATAATATTCCTATAAAAGTGTAAATAAACTGTATAAATTCCTCCTTTCCATAGAGCTTAACGCGCGATTCGCACCATCACCAAGGAAGTGGTAGGAACGGTTGACACGAGGGGAGCTTGCCACACGGAAGCCAATAGCTTGGCTTCCGTGTATTGTGGACTATTCCAAAAACGGCAAGTCCCGAGGCGATAACTCCCGCAACGGCTACAAAACCAAAACCGTAAATTCCCATTTGGACAAAGGTGCATGGTCCACCAGCCATAGTCCACCAGCATAGCCGTTCATAAAACATATTATAGGCTATATCATAAAAGCCTCAATAAATTCGTTCTCCAAAAACATATAACCAAACTCAAAAGGCTTTCCCGCTATAACCGCTGGAACGAATTGGGTTCTCAGGCCATTCAGGAAATAACCGAAAGGATAGATAAGGGTTATAAGAAGTTTTTCCGGCATGAAAACAAAAGACATATTTTTATTGAAGATTTAAATCTTAAGGCAATGCAAATGTTGTTGGGCAGGAAAGTAAGCGACGTCGGCTATAGTAGTTTTATTAATATTTTAGCCTATAAATCTAACGTCGTTAAAATAGGCAGGTTTTATCCCTCGTCAAAGGACTGTTCTGTTTGCGGAAATACTAATCTGGACTTAAAGTTATCCGATAGAATGTGGACTTGTCCCGTCTGTAATACTACCCACGACAGAGATGAAACCGCCGCCAAAAATATCTATACTGAAGGTTTTAGGGTTTTAAGAGAAGGGACATCTTCTCTCGGAGTAGGCAGAAGTAAGACGGACTTGTCCGCATCTGCCGTTGATACCGGAATCCCCTGCCTCTAAGCATGGGGAGTATGTCAAGAAGCTCGGTATGTTTTTGGGGTTAAATTAGCTCAGCATAAAATTATGCGCAGCAGCTGAGTTTGCCGACATCTTTGGTAAATGTTTGAGCAGCCAACTTAAGTCCTTCCGCCATAGTCGGATAAACGCCTATTTCCTCGCCTATTGCATCAATTGTATAACTATTTTGAATATATACGCTTGCCTGCTGGATTGTTTCCGACGAGTTGTGCGCTAACATATGAATTCCGATAACCTTGCCGGTTTTTTTATCCGCTATCATTTTTATCAGCCCCTCCGTTTTAAAAATAGCCTGAGCTTTAGGAACGTATTCGACCGGAAAAACAACCTTAATTACATCATAGCCTTCTTTTATAGCCGCTTCCTCCGTTAATCCGACGGAAGATACTTCAGGGTCGGTAAATGTCGTATGCGCAACGGAAGAGTAGTCCACCTTTATATGTTTGCCGTGAAGCATATTATCGGCTGCTATCTTGCCGTCATACGCAGCAGTCGTAACTAACCTCATTAAACCGGTAACATCGCCGCAAGCATAAATATCAGGGTTGGTCGTTTTAAGTTCACCGTCGACTTTAATAAAACCCTGTTTATAGGTTTCGACGCCTACTGCTTCTAAATTTAAATATTCGGTATTTCCTACAACACCGGTTGCCATTAAAAATTCATCGAACTTGACCGTTGTTAGCCCTTCTCCCGTTTCAATTTCGGCATATTTTTTGCCGCCTTCTTTATAAAGGCGTTTTACCGAGGAGTTCAGTAAAAACTTTATTCCTTCATTTTTTAAGATTTCCAAAAGCGACTCCGAGATTTCAGGCTCTTCGTTAAGTAAAATCCTGCCTGAACGTCCTACCACTACCACCTTTGAGCCTAACCTTCTAAACATCTGGGCAAATTCAAGCGATACTGCTCTTGTGCCCAATATTAAAAGTGTTTCCGGCAGATAATTTAAGTTTAATATCTCTTCGTTCGTAATATAGCCAACCTCCCCTAATCCTTTAATATCTATTATCTGGTTTGTCGAACCAGTCGCAACAATGAATTTATCCGAGGTAATTTTATAAGGGTCTATGCTTTTACCTGTCGGGATAACCTCAACCGAATTTTTTGACGCAAAACTTCCCTTGCCTTCTATAAACGTAATATTGCCGTAACCCCTTAATACATTATAATATTTCATTTCCCTAAGGCTATCAAGAAGTTCGGTTTTCACTTTTATAAGTTCTTTTATGTCAACCCGCGCCTGCTTTGTTTCTATGCCTTTAAATTTATTGCTCAAAGGTTCATAGTATATTCTAGCCGCTTCCAAAAGATGTTTTGAAGGAACACAGCCTCTATTTAAACAGGTTCCGCCTA
>JAJYQZ010000159.1 GCA_021794335.1 bacterium | reverse complement strand
CATAGGTATTACGCAAATGTTAAATTATATCATAACGGTTTAATAAAAAAGAAATAAAAACAAAAACTCCCGACCACGTCAAACGCAGTCGGGAGTAAGATAATAAATAAATCTGACACCTTTTTTTACGGCTTATATCGTTTACAGGTTTGGAACTTTCATGGCCTTTTATTAAAGACTTTCTATAATCCGAGTAGTTTGAAATATATTTATATAAAATAAAAAATACGGAATATAAAAACAACATCGCAGTAAACTCGTAAAAACCTGCATACGTGGCTAAAAAAAGCCCCAGAGCCGCGAGCAGGGCGTTTTTTAGGTTAGGGTTTCTATAAAGCCTGTTAAAGAAAAGTATATATAAAGGAATACCGTATGCGCTCCAGATGTTTATATCCCCCCACCTTGCCTGCTCTATTAAAATAGGAGAAAACGCAAATATCAGACCCGCAAAAAAAGAGGCTTTTTTGTTATGGACCGTATCATAGGCTAAAAGATAAGCGAAGTATGCATTTAAAATAGAAGCTAATAAGAAAAGAACGTTAAACGCAAGTATTAAGTTTTTGGTAAAAAAATATATTACGGAAGCTATTACGGCGTTAACGGGCATGGCGGTCGTAACATATAAAGGAACGCCGTGCGGATAATAAACCAGATGAGTAAAATACGGAAGTTTGTGAAGAATAAAAACGGAACGGTAAAACTCCCAGAAAAACCAAGTCATTAAGTATTCGTCTCCGCCGTTACCCGGCATAATAGACGAAAAATGCAAAACTAAAGGGTATGTCATATATACCCATATCATAAAATAGAGGAAAATTATCGAAATGTTTGAAAGAAACGATTTTTTCATCATATTTTCTTTTTATAATTTAATTAAAACTCCATAGGTATTACGCAAATGTTAAATTATATCATAACGGTTTAATAAAAAAGAAATAAAAACAAAAACTCCCGACCGTGTCAAACGCAGTCGGGAGTAAGATAATAAATAAATCTGACACCTTTTTTTATAATCCGATTCAACTATATAACCCAGCCAAATTTTAATTTCATCTTCATTATAATTAAAAGCTTTAATTGTTTTCCGTATCTCATCAGCCACATCTTGAAAATAAGCTATTCCGATATACAATAAAGTATTATTTTGCGTAAAAGCATAAAATTCTGTATCGTCTAACTTCTTAATACTATCTTCGACTTTTTCCCATTCTAATGTTACATTATCCATAATTTCCGTCCTCTTATTTAAAATAGCCGTTAAAGTAAAAACAAAAACTCCCGACCGCGTCAAACGCAGTCGGGAGTGAGGGAATAAATAAATCTGACACCTTTAATTGACACCTTTAATTTATTTTTTTTATTTTCGGTCAAGATTTAGTATGCGGCCCCCATAACCAATATGGGTGACGATGTATAATCGTTTACTTCATATACTTGAGCATTTGAACCTGTGAAATTTGTTACAGCCATTGCGATATAGCCACCACCACATCCTCCGTCTGTTGGTGCTGTTGGAGCTGTAAAAGTGCCAATAACTGGCGGAGCTGTTGTATTTGCAGTATCACTGTAATTTACTCCATAATAGAAGTAAAGAGAACCCTTCGGCAGAAATCCTAAGTTGGCAAAACCACCAAGTTTAGAACCAGTGCCAGCAGTACCACTGGTGCCTGTAACCACACCATTTTGAAGCGTTGAATAACCTGAAGTACCCAGAACATAACTAGTGCTACAAGTAAATGGGGCAGTTCCGCTGTAATAAGATGTTCCAGTTGGATAAAAAGGATGTAAGGCTGTAGGCGTCGATCCACTTAGTGTACCAGCAGCAGCATATTCAACCTGTCCCGCGCTAATGTAAATTGAGTTCGTCGCATTAAACGCCGTTTCGTCCGTAAAGATTGCACCGAGGTTCGTGGACGCTTCCGAATCCTTTGCGCGGTTGACGTATGACAAATACGTCGGAATCGCTATCGCCGCCAAGATACCTATAATGGCGATGACGATTAACAATTCAATCAACGTAAAACCTTTCTTTCCCTTTAATCTGTTAATGTTCATTTTTACTGCCTCCTTAAAAAGTTAGATATGTTAATTTGGTTAATCTAATCCGCAAACAATTATTTTATTTTTTTATTTGTTCTTACTTTATACTTTATATTATAGATAAGCAAATTTTATGCCAAAGCATAAAAAAGCATTAAAATTACCTTAACCTATTTATTTTAATAGCACTTATATAAAATCTCAATAAATTAATATTCTTTCTTAAAATATATTATTTGACAAAAATTGTTCACCGCTAATTTCTTAATTCCTTGAAACGTTTAATTTTACTTATATTTAAAGGATATGACAAAAATTGTCACTAATTGACAAAAATTGTCATTTTTAATTTTAAAAATGTGACAAAAATGTGTCAGAACTTAAATCAAAATACAGAAAATACAGAAAATCCGGTAAAATGCAGAATGTCGTCAAACTCTTGGTATTACTGTAAAGCAAGGCGGAGTGCCGGTTTAATTAAATTATTACTAGGATTTAAGCTACGTCAACAGGGCAAAGGACAGCGAGGCTTCGACGAACTTAGGTGCAATCTTTACGGACGAAACGGCGTTTAACGCGACAAATTCAATGTATATTAGCGCAGTAAAAAAAGGCGTCAGATTTATTTCACTTCGGCGGGCATAAAAGCTTCGCTTTCATAAGCGCCCGCCTACGTATCTTACTCCCGACTGCGTTTGACGCGGCCGGGGGTTTTTGTTTTTACTTCTTGTCCTACAATTTATAATTATGTTAATTATTTCAATTACCAAATTGTATTGATTTTATTTTTTATTTTATTTTGATAT
>JAJYQZ010000339.1 GCA_021794335.1 bacterium | reverse complement strand
AGTAAGTAGGGACAGGCTTAAGCCTGTCCCTACTTATTCGAATATATGAAATGAATTAAAGATTTTTATATCGGCGTTTTAAAAATTATACACTTTTTAAAGCCCGAATGTCAAGAGTTTTCCTTTACCCGAAAATTGCAGGTAGAAGTTGTTACATATACGCAATGCATTAAGAACACTGGATTACCGCTTCGCTCTCGGCTTTCAGCCTCGTGAAGTTTCAAAGAAACTTTCCCGCTTTCGCGGGAATGACAGCCGACTAGTGAAACGATAAATTCTCTCTTAGTCATTCCTGCGAAAGCAGTATTGTCATTCCCGCGAAAGCGGGAATCCAGAAAAATAATTTTCTACCTGCAATTTTGGGATTTAGGGGACAGACTTAAGTCTGTCCCCGCTTTTTTTCTCAAATTCGTCTAAAAAGTAAGGAATTTTATCTTCTATGCCATAAGCCATTATGTGGATGCCATGTACTAACGGCTTTAATTCCCTTGCAATCCTTGCGGCAATTTCAACCCCTTTTTTTACCGGATTAACGGCATTATCAAGCTCGCCTATAAGCATTTCCGGTATATAAATCCCCGGAATAGCCTGATTCATAAAACGGGCAGTCTTTCCTGATTTTAATATATAGATTCCGGCAATAATTTTTATATCTTTAAAATTTTTATAAAAATCGTAAAATTTATTAAACTTTTCAACGGAAAATACCGCCTGCGTTTGGAAAAAATCGCATCCGGCGGTAATTTTTTTTTCAAATTTCATAATCTGGGGCTCAAGCGGAACGGATTCGGGATTTACAGCCGCCCCTATATAAAAATCCGTAGAATCGTTAAGTTTGTTTCCGTTCATATCGGCTCCGGCATTCAATCCTTTTACTATTTCGATTAAATTAACCGAATCTATATCGTAAACCGCCTTTGCATGCTTGTGGTCGCCGAAAGATATGTGGTCTCCCGTAAGAGCTAAAACATTTTTTACTTGAAAAGCGGCGGCGCCGAGCAAGTCTGATTCCAGAGCCATGCGGTTTCTATCTCTGCAGGTCTGCTGAAAAATAGGTTCTCCTTCCGCCTGCTTTATGTAAATCGAACCCGCAAGGGAGGACATTTTCATATTTGCGCCCTGATTGTCCGTAATGTTAAAGGCTGTTATACGATTTTTTAAAAGCTCGTATATGCTTTTCATTTTGGAAAGGTCTGTCCCCCTTTCAGGGGATATTTCGGATGTATAGACAAACGCGCCTGCGTTTAAACTTTCTTTTAATTTATTGCCTGATTTAAAATTCGTTAACATCATGAAATATTTTCCATAGCAGTGCGGTTAAATGCAGTGCGGTTAAATATTGTTTGCGGCGGCTTCATAAGAACCGAGTATTTTTATAAATATTGTGTATTCTTCTATCCCTTTTAATGCTTTTTTAAGCCTTTCGTCCGATTCATGAGAACTTACATCTATAAAAAACAGGTAATCCCAGTTAAATTTCTTAGACGGCCTTGACTCTATTTTGGTTATGTTAATGTTATTTTCATAAAACGGTTTTAAAATTTTGAACAGCGCCCCGACTGAATTTTTAATGGAAAATAAAATAGATGTCTTATCATTGCCTGTTTTTGAAGTCTTTTCCCCGTTTGAAATAATTAAAAATCTCGTAAAATTATTGCTGTAATCCTCAATATGGGGGAGCAGTATATTTAACCCGTAAATCCGCCCCGCTAATTCGGATGCTATTGCGGCAGCGCCGGCTTCTTTAGATGCCATAATGCAGGCATCTGCCGTTGAAAAAGCGTCTATAAGTTCCGCATCTTTAAAATTTTCTTCCAAAAAATTTCTGCATTGGCCGAAAGCCTGCGGATGAGAATAAATCTTATGAATATTTTTAATGCCGCTTTCCTTTGAAAAAAGGAAATGGCTGACGGGAATTATCTCTTCCCCTATTATTGTAACATCGGAATTTACAAACATATCGAATGTAACGTTTACCATGCCCTCGATGGTATTTTCTACAGGAACGACACCGTAATTCGAAAGCCCCTTGGAGACTGAATCAAAGACCTCGCTGATAGTTTTAAGCGGAATTAAAGTTCTTGACGAACCAAATCTTTTTATGGCGGCAATATGGGTATAAGTTCCTTCCGGACCGAAATAACCGACCCTTATTTTTGATTCCAGGTCGATGCAGGCAGATATAATTTCCTTGAATATATTCTGCAAATGCTCGTCTTTTAACGGGCCTTTATTGTGTTTCTTTATATTTCTGAAGACCTCGCTTTCTCTGCCCGGATTGTAATATGTTTCATTATTGGAAGACTTTATTTTCCCGATATTTAAAGCAACTTTGCCCCTTTTATTAAGAAGCAGGGTAAGCTCTTCATCTATCTTGTCTATTTCTTTTCTTAAAGTTTGGAGTTCTTCTATGTTTTTATGCATTTAATCTCTTAATTCCTTAATTCCTTAATTCCTTAATTCCTTAACATTTTAACATTTTTAAAATTTAATGTATTTTACATAATTTTTAAAAAAAAGGCAAAACAAAGATTGACTCAAAATTGCCGATAGAAAATTTATTTTCTGGATTCCCGCTTTCGCGGGAATGACATTGAGGATATTAAACGTTTCACCCAACGGGTGTCATTCCCGCGAAAGCGGGAATCCAGTATTTTTAAACTATTGAGGTCAATTTATTAATTTCTATAGGCAATTTTGGGATTGAAGAAACTCGCCATGCTTTTACCGTCCCGCTTTATTCCTCTGCATTAATCTGCCCGCAATAAATGAAAGAAATAAAAACAGGGCAATAACTGTAAAAACAAATCTTATCCCGTAAGCCTCGCCGAGATATGCCAAAAAAAAC
>JAJYQZ010000083.1 GCA_021794335.1 bacterium | reverse complement strand
GGCATGGGGATAAAGATACAGGGCAAGCGCGCTTAATATAAAAAGGCTTATATAACCGTTGACTAATAAAGGCGGCAATGTAACATAATCGACAGGCGGAGTTTTTCCCGCTCCAAGATTTTTTGCAGCGGCGAAGGCATGATGAAATCCCCCGTAAGATAACGGCACTAAAATTATAATAGCCACTACCGTAATTAAAATAATCGCATCCTTCATCACCGCCGTCAGAACCGCGCCCCTCAGCCCGCTCCAGAATGTGAATACGGCAAGTACTATAAAAGATACTAAAAGGGCAATTTCGCTAATTACTTTAGCATCTCCAAACGAAAGGAGCATAACCTGAAGCACCGCTTTCATTCCGACTATTTGAAGCGCTATATAAGGCAGTTCGGCAACTATTCCCGTTAATGCGATTAATATCGCCAGCGTCCTGCTGTTAAACTTATCCCTCACGAAATCCACGGCGGTCACATATCCCTTATCTTTGGATACTTTCCAAAGACTCGGCATTACCACCATTGCAATTCCGAAAGTAGCCATAACATAAGGAACGGCAAAAAAGAATAGACTTCCTTTTGCAAACACGCCCGATGGGACGGCAATAAAGGTATATGCCGTATATATATCGGCTCCCACGAGAAACCACATCAGGAATGTGCCGATTTTATTACCTGCTAATGCCCATTCATGCAAATGGTTAAGATCCCCTGCCCTCCATTTCGACGCCCAGAAGCCGATTATCGTAAATAACAAAAAAAGGGCGATAAAAACTATTATCGTTACCTGAATATTGGACATTATTTATCACCTCCGCCTTTTACTTTGGAAATCAGTAATGAAGCAAAGGAATAAAGAATGGTCGCTATAACGAGCCAGAGCGTCTGAAACCAGTAAAAAAACGGCAGGCCTAAAAAAACCGGGTCAGAGTGGTTGTAAAGCGGCACAACGGCAAGAACGATAGTCGGGATTGCGATTAATATCCTGGCAACCGTAAACAAATAATTCTTACTCATAAATTAACCTCCCCTAAAGTAATGTTAAAGATTAAATTATTATTTATTGGTTTATTATATAATAATATAAAATTAACACAATCATTTTTGTTAATAATTCCGGGGGGAATAATTCGGGGGGGGAAAATTGAAAATTCTTAAATAGTTTCTAAATCGCCATTGGGGGGGGAAGGGGAAGAAATGGGTTGATATAAAAACGAAGCGTGGGAAACCGCCAAATGCAGGCGAGAGTAAGGAAATAAATAAATCTGACCCCTTTATTTACTCTTAAAAATCAGGGGGATTATCCCGTCAATAAATTCCGAAGGATTTAATATTTGAAACGAATAATCTCCAAATGTTTTAGGTTTTTTAAAATCCTTTTTATCGCCGGTAATAAGATAATCGGCTTTGCCGTTAATCGCCGAAACAAGCACCGGAATATCTTTGGCGGCGGTATGACCGGAATATTCATCAATTTCGGAGGCTGACGGCAATTTTATAATCTCTAGATTAACTTTGGGTAGATATTCTTTGTATAAATGCATTGCATCCGGTATTTTTTTATTTATATTCCTTTCTATTTCTATGAGGTTGTATTCTCCCGTTATTCCTGTAACGAAAGAAGTTCTAAGGCTCAATATATCCAGAATGATGCGAGGCGCGCCCTTATCCGAAATAATTCCTGAAAAGATTACATTTGAATCGAGAAAAACTCGGATAGTTTTTTTAGCCATACAGTTCTTTATAGAGTTTTGCCCTTTCGTTTTTAAGCCCTTTCATTAATTCTTCAACGGAAAGCCCCGACCTTTTGATGATTTTTTTGATTTCCCTTCGCGCTTCATCTAATTCAAGCCTTTTAGGCGTGACTATAATAGCGTCGCCCGCAGGAATAATTGAAACAACCTGCCCTTCGTCAAGATAACCCGCGTCCCTGATCTTTTTAGGTATGGTCAGTTGTCCCCGGGATTTTATTTCTGCCGTAAACGGTTTCATATAGCGTATTTAATCTCCTCTTCTAAAGTATGATTTCATATTATCAGAATTCGGAAACAATTGCAATATTTTTTCTTTAATACTATTTTAAAGCTATCTTTCCAGACAATGTTAAGCTGTGCGAAGTATTTTTATCGATATAAAATTAAGCAGGGGAAACCGCCAAACGCGGGCAGGAGTGAGATACGGAGGCAGACGATTTTAAAAGCAAAGCTTTTAAGTCTGTCGGAGTGAAATAAATCTGACACCTTTATTTTTTTTATTTTATATGTGGCACCTTATTTTTCAAGCAGTTTCGTATTGCAGTATCTTTAACTGTTCCGGATTTATCCTCAAACTTAAATTAAGCATTTCCACTCCAACGACTTTTCCGTCTGAATTAAAATCTAAAATAATGCCCGGCTCAACCTCTTCAGATTCGACTATAGGCGATTCGTCTAACCTAAAATAAAGGGCGTCACCTTCTTCGTCCACTTTTAATTTCATTTTCACTCCTTAGTCTCGACTTGTTTAATTCTCTTATATTTTCTGTCAAAATATACCGTAACTATTCTTTTCGGGGACGCATTATGGTTGACCACAACATGTAAAACTCTTCCATTATTTTCCGAGATATTTTTAAAATAAATAAGGAAATAAATAAATCTGACACCTGACATCTTTATTTTAAGCTGTGCGAAGCATATTTTCTTTTGTCTTACAGAGATCGTATTTTGTCTGCAAATTCATCCAGAATTCTGGAGTAGTTTTAAAATATTCCGATAGCTTTAAAGCCATTAAAGGACTGATACTTCTTTTCTCGTTTGCAAGTTCGTTTATTGTCCTAAACGTAACATTTAAATCCATAGCAAGTTTTGTCTGTTTTA
>JAJYQZ010000215.1 GCA_021794335.1 bacterium | reverse complement strand
TAAGCCCGCAATATACAGTTTAAAAAAATAGTAAACCAAAGCAATGCCGTAAATATCGATTTTTTTTCTAAAAAAAATCTAATTTTAAAATTTTCCATCGGGCGTTTAACGCAAGGTTAAAATTTATCCTTAATTTTGCAATAGAAAATATTTAGATGTTTCTTTTATATGTAAATTCTGGATTCCCGCTTTCGCGGGAATGACTATGCGAGGATTGAGGTTTTAACCCAAAAGGTGTCATTCCCGCGAAAGCGGGAATCCAGAAAATAAATTTCTATTGTAAAATCAAAGTTTATAAATTAATTTATCAAGTTTATTATTACTGCCGTCGTAATAATTTATGTAAGCGGCAAGACTTACTTTCGATAAATCCTTCTGCGCCAAAAATACCGTTTCGCAGGTAATTTTATTTAAACCGCCCAAGGACGTTTTATATTTCAGATTTGATTTAAAAGGCAATCCTATGACCCCGCTTCCGGATTTTTTAAATAATTCTATCCGGCAGTTAACCGTTTTATCCGATAAATTTATTATGGAAAAATTTATTAATTCAAAAATCCCTTTAATTTGAACCGATTTAATTTTTAACGCGAATTTTCCATTTTGGCTTTTAACTATTTTACCGATGCGTATTTTGTAACTATTCAGTATTATATGTTTTTTTAAAGATATGTTCGAATTTGAAATAAATGCGGGATGAAACAAAGGCAAAGGTTTTAATTTTATGGAATGTTTATTTTGATTTTTTTTATTTCCCCCGCTTAATATATTTTTGATTTCATTACCCGGTATATCGTTCAATTTCAAAGAATCTCTTAAAACCTCTTTTTTTAATTTGTCCGCGCCGTTATAACCATTGTTATAATGCCCTAAGCCGAAAGCCTGCGGATTTTGAGCGCACCCGGACAGCAAGAAAATAATTAATATATTACTTAAACAAAATACCTTTAAGTATTTATATTTATAAAATTTGTTCAATAACTTATCATATCTCATAACTTATAATTCTCCCCCTTTCCCATCTTCCGTCCGTTTTTAATTATTTAATATATTATTTATCCTTAACCCGACAAGTCTTCCGCTAAGAAGCACATGGATGGATAATTTAAGGGTATCTCCCGTTCCAATTTCGGGCTCTTTGAAAATAATCACATTTCTTACGATTTTATAAGGCATATATTTAGTATTATGCGGAATGTGATTTATAATATATACCTCTTTAAAAACATTCGGATTATAGCCGTTAAAAAAATTTCCGCCCTCTCCCATGTAAAGATATATGTTTCGAATAAAAAACGGTTTATTATCGTTATTGGTTATCTGATATTCAAGATAATAAACCCTTTTTATATGGCTTATAGATACAACGGTTAATGTTAATCCATATTTTCTCGATATTTTGTTTATCTTTAATCTATTAACCAAAAGTATTAAATTCATAACATCCTTCTTTTCTTTTTTTAGCTTAAGTCCTTTTTCGTTTAATATTGCAAACTTAGATTTATATTTTTGCAGTAAAGCCGTTTTTAATTTATCGATTTTGCTTTCGATGTAATTAGAGGCAAAGACATTTTTTAATGTATTTGCGAGGTTAAGATTGTATGTAACGAGTTTAGCGTTTTTTATTCTTAAAAGTATATTTATAAGGCCGTATTTAGTAAATATTTCGAGATTGCTTGTCGCGCCTGTATTATATGTTATCGGTTTAATAAATATCTGTCTTCCCACGACCTGCTCCGAAAATGCCCCCATATTGCCCAGGGCAACATCTAATGGAATTGTCGGAAGCGTAATTACGCTGACATACCCTAAGGCGGTATTAAGTTTATATATAACCCCTGATTTTATCTCTAACTTATGTATTAGGTATCTGTTTTTGAAGCTATATTTTTTAATATTTGAATAACTTGCGGCGTTTGCAATGCCGCTGCCGCAGGTGCGATAATTTAAAATAAACAATGAAAAAAGCGCTAACGCCATTGAAAATAAGCCGGTGATTTTAGGTTTTTTATTCCTGTTTTTAACCATATTTACCCCTTTTTACTATTTTTTTATTCCGTTAAATCAATTTTTATTTCAAACGGGTTATTAAAATTAATTCCCGTAAGCCCCGTTTCCGTCTTCCTCCTTTTCTTTGTATTTTTCTAATTTATTGTGCATTTTGAGCTTCGAACCCGTAAGCCTTATCTCGAAAATTCGCACATACAGGCTGTGCGCTCCCGCGAAAAACATAAAAAGATTTGCGGCGTAAAGAATTACTACGACAGGATACCGCTTAAAAGAGTAACCGATAAACAGATAAAAAGAATTAATGACATATCTAAAATCATGATTGGTAAAATAAAAAAGAACGAACAATCCGCTAAAGACAAGAAAGATTAATTCAAAAATATCGAGTTCATAACCTGATCCGGATCCATTCGTATTTTTCATTATTTTACCCCGTCCCTTCGTTTTATATATTCATTATATTTGCGCTTGTCATCATTGTTCGAAATAACTTTTTAATTTCGGTTTATAAATCGGATGAAGATAAACAATCCCGGGTCCTTTTATTCCGTTACCCGAATATATTCTGTAAATAGCTTGATTTAATTTTAAACCGGCAAAATCGTTCGTATCGAAAGAAGGCATTTTTTCATAGGTCTTGGTCGTACCCTGCGAAATGGTGTTGTCTTCCGACAGGAGTCCGCCGACATACGGGTTGAATCTGGCTCCGTCATCCTGTTCCGTTATATTTTCCGTTATTTTTAACTTATATTCCTTGTCGCATATCTTTGAAGCCTTTTCCCTCGAATAATCGTCGCTTAATGAAAGCCATACGGAAGACCTTATATTGCCAATCAATGAATTAA
>JAJYQZ010000130.1 GCA_021794335.1 bacterium | reverse complement strand
GTTTTGAAAATTTAATAATGTATATTCTTAAGGAGGTAACATTATGGCAGTATCCCCCAACAAAACTCTTGACGCAAGCGGTTTATCGTGCCCATTGCCGATTGTTAAGACCAAAAAAGAAATCGACACGATGAGTTCAGGACAGGTTTTAGAGATAATCTCAACCGATCCAGGTTCTAAAAACGATATGACGGCCTGGTGCAAAAGAACCGGCAACGAACTTTTAGAATCGATGGAGGAGGGCGGAAAGTTTAAGTTTTATGTCAAAAAATCTTGATAAAGCTTAAATTTATATATAAAAAAATCGGAGGTCATGCCTTAAAATTTAATAAAAATTTCGAAGCATGACCTTTTTATAAAAAATCTGATTCCTAATTCCATTTTTTTGTTATAATAATTCATATTATTCTTTATCTTATATTTAATTAACGAAAAGATGAAAAAGGAAAACAAAGTTTTGAAGAAACTTCATATGCCTGTATCCGCGTGTCTGTCTTCGCATGCCGAAGACGCGGGTGGGGGCGGCGGAGCGCGAAAGCGAAGCTGTCAAGTTTACCTGCGCTCATTCTCGATTTTTTTGATTATTATAGCCGCAATTTTATCCCAGTTTATAAGCATAAAGACCTGTTTCGGGCTAAAAAATCCCTTTATATCCCCTTTTAAAGCGAAGCAATATAAAAACCGTATAGAAAATCCGTTAAACGGCATAACCCTGCAAGCAATAGTCAGCAGTTCGAATCCAAATAAAAATGTTGCAATAATTAACGATAAGCCTTATTATATAGGTTCTAAGATTATTGGGAAAACGGTTGTCGGAATATCGTCCAGAGCCGTTACTATTAAATTAGAAAATGGAAAAATCGTGAAACTTTTATTAGTACGATATGAAGGATTTAAAAAATAATTCACTGAAAGCAGATAAAAAAAATATGCCGGTTAAACTTAAGCATATTATCGTAATCCCTTTTTTTATCTTTATTGTTTTCATATTAATAATATTCATAACCGCCAAATTTTCCTTTGGTTTTAACAATTATAACAATTCTTACGATATATACCGCATAAACGGGATCAAGCTGCCCGATAAAAGAATTACGATAGAGGGCAACGATATTCCCTTAAGACCCCTAATAATAGGAATAGCCTACAAATTTCATCTTAATTATGTTCTAAGCAGTTCGGTAAAAGGATATGTTACATTGCATATACGAAAGGTTCCGCTTCCGTCCGCTTTATCCATTATCTTTAAGGCGGGGAATTTGGGTTATAGCGTTAGTAACGGAATTTTATTTATCGGTCCGCGGTCTTCGCTCACAAATAGCTATGTCGATTACAGGATAAATTTAAAATACATACAGGCTAAAAATGTTCTCCCCGTTTTAACGCCGATTTTACCGACAGGGGCAAAGGCTTATGCTTCCCCCCATGGAAATTCGATACTTGTTTACGATATTCCTTCTAATATCTCAAAAATAAGGAAAATTATAAAAAGCATGGATGTCAAAAAAAGGGTTGTTCTCTTAAATGCAAGGATAGTGGATGTATCCGATAGTTTTAATCGAAATATCGGTATTGCATGGACTTTTTCGCCAAATGTCAATAACACCTTTACATCTAGCGCGTCCTATGTAACGAATTTTACGGGAGTAACAAATTTACAACCGGGTCAAAATTATTTAAATTTGGGCGTATTGGCGCCTTGGCAAAACTTTGGCGATATATCTGCCCAAATTTCTTTGGGGCAGCGTTTAGGTTGGGATAAAGTTGTCGATTCTCCGAGTGTTGCCGTTATTAGCGGACAGCCCGCAACGATAAATTCAAGTATTTTAATGTATTATGTGGCATATACCGCGGCCGGCGCAGGTACAACGACAACCCCGGCTCCTTCGGGAACGGGCGGTACAACGGTTATAGCCCAAGAACCCGTAACATCCACTCTTCAGACAATAACGATAGGTATTACATTGACTGTAACACCCATAGTCGAGAGTAAAAATAATATATTGCTCAATGTAACCCTCACTTATTCTTCACCGTCAACTGCTCAAGGCATCAACGGATTTCCGGCTGTCAACAATAAAAGTGTTACAACCGTCGTTTTGGTTAAAAATAATTCGACATTGGTTATCGGCGGCATTTTATCTATGGAGAAATCCCATAACAACAACGGAATCCCAATTTTATCTCAGATACCTGTTCTTGGATACTTATTTTCCTCTCATCAAAGAAGTGTGTCAAAGGAGCAGCTAATGGTATTTATATCCCCTAAAATAGTAAATTAGATGAAGGATAATATAAAAAAAGAAACAAGCAGGAAAGGCGGGAGCGCTAAAAATGAAGAAGGCAGGATGGCTTTTCTGGAGCATTTTTCCGAATTAAGAAAAAGGATAATCTATGTTTTTATCGCCCTTGTTATCGGAATGGGGTTTTCGTGGCATCTGTCTTATACCGCTATTAACTTTATAGAACTTCCTTTAAATAAACCAACCTATATTACATATTTATCGGGATATGCAAAGGTATTAATCAAAAAGGACGCTCCGTTCGCTTATTATGCCTTTGGCTTAAATAAAACGCCGAAGAAATTCGTAAAACACATTTTACACTATTCAAGACCGTTGGAGCCGTTTTTTATGCAGGTTAAGGTTTCCCTTATCCTTGGATTTATGATAGCCCTCCCGTTCATACTGTTTGAAATATGGCAATTTATAAAGCCCGGCTTGTTAAAGAGAGAAAGAATGTATCTTGTCCCCTTTTTATTTTTCGGGACGCTATTTTTTATTGCGGGGATGATGTTTATGATTTTGTACATCTGGCCTGCCGTTATTAACTTTTCGTTAAGCTATCAAAGCCCTAATT
>JAJYQZ010000332.1 GCA_021794335.1 bacterium | reverse complement strand
GAAATACTGGAAACGAGTAGAATAGACGAAACGGCTGTTTCTATAATACAAGATTTTAAAAACAAAGGTTTTAGGTTTGCGCTGGACGATTTTGTTTACGGCGAGGAATGGGAGCCTATCTTAAGATTATCCGATTATGTCAAGATTGATGTTAAACAATACTCAAAAAACGAAATTAAAGAAATACTTCTATTTCTAAAAGATTACGGAGTCAAGTTTTTGGCCGAAAAAGTGGAACTGGATGAAGATTTTTATTTTTATAAAAGTCTCGGCTTTAATTTATATCAGGGTTATTTTTTTCAAAAGCCTTCCGTTCTATCTTCCGTGAGTTTAGACCAGAGCTATAGGTTATTAATAAATATATTTAACGCTTTTCAGGCAAATGCGGATATAGAGCAGATAGAAGCATTATTTAAAACTTCGCCCGCTCTTGTTTTTAGGCTTTTAAGGCTTATAAACTCGGTTTTTTACGGATTTGCCGCAAAAATATCCTCATTAAGGCAAGCCATCGTACTTTTGGGATACGGCAACGTTTCCAGATGGATTTTAACCATGATGCTTGCTTCCGGCAAAAGTGATTTAGAATCGGATCTCATACTGGAAAGCGCAATAGTAAAAAGCAGAACAATGGAAACGATATGCAATAAATTCATAAGCAAAAGTTTTGGCGATGAAGCATTTTTAGTAGGGATGCTTTCTCTCATAAGCGTTGCCCTTGGAATGCCGTTTCAGGATTTATTGAAAGAAATAAATATTGATTCCGCAATTTCCGATGCGTTAATTGACCATAAAGGCAAACTTGGAGAACTGATTGAATTTGTGGACGCATTTTATAACGGCTATTATATTTTGGCTAATGCGATACTTAAAAAAATTAATCCGCTTGCCACGATTGACGATATACTAAAAATAGACAGCGAAGCATTGATGTATCTGGAAGCCGTTAAAAAATCCGCTTACGGGGTTGTTTAAAAAATTCTATAAAAAATTTGCAATGTAATATAATGTAATATCTAAATGGAAAATCCACCCAAAATTTTTATAACCGGCGGCATATCTTCCGGTAAATCAAAATATGCCGAAGAACAAGCCTTATTGATTTATAAAACATTTTTCGGCGGCGGTTTGGACTCCAGTCCCGATTTAGCCCCCGCCGGGCGGGATTATGGTCCGCTCCATTTTATCGCAACCGCAAAAATTGAAAATTTGGATAGTGAAATGCTTCTTAAAATAAAAAGACATAAAGAAAAAAGGTCGGATATTTTTATTGTTCATGAAAATTTTGCGGATTTGCTGGCCGCGATAGATGCCGCTTATAAATCTTTTAAAAATAAAAAGGGAATAATTCTCATTGATTCCTTAACATTATGGCTATCTTCCATCTTTAAAAATATATCCGATTTTGATTTTGCGCAGGGAGCCATTTTAAGGCTTTCAAAATACCTCAAGGAAATTAAATGCTCCATTATAACCGTAGCCGATTCGCTTGGTTTCAATATGGTACCGGCGGATGTTTATCTTAGAAAGTTTATCGAATTGAACGGGTTAATGGAACAGGAGCTTTCCGCCTTATCGGACAAAGCCTTCTGTATTATTGCGGGGAATCCGGTATTATTGAAATAAAAACCTGACGGATTTAGTAAAAGCGCCCAATTTTATATCTATCTTTTTATTATAATCTATAATAAAATTAATAGAATCAAAATTAATATAACGATAATGATTTTTAATTTTTTAAAGTTTTTATATGAATAAAAAAAAGGATTATCTTTTTTCATTAGTTAATTCAATAAAGCCGGTGGATAAAAAAAGGTTTTATAAAATTGCGGAATACAGGCTTAACAGGCTTATAAAGCCAAAGGGAAGCCTCGGCAGATTGGAGGAGTTTGCCAAAGATATCGTCGCCATTACGGAAGAAGAAAGGCCGTATCTAAAAAATAAGTTTGTCTGCGTATTTGCGGGCGACCATGGCGTCGTGGATGAAGGGGTTAGCCTGTTTAAACAGGATGTTACGGCTCAAATGGTTATAAATTTTTTAAGCGGCGGCGCGGCCATAAACGCGATAGCAAATTCCGTAAACGCCAATGTTCTGGTCGTAGATGTCGGAATCAACGCTAACTTGGCAGTGCCTAAGGGGGGCAATTTTATAAACGGAAAGATTAAGGCAGGAACAAATAATATATTTAAATCTAAAGCCATGACATATGACGATGCTTTAAAATCAATTCTTAAAGGAATAGAAATATCCAATATCGTCAAGGAAAAAGGGGCTGATTTTTGCGCAACCGGCGATATGGGTATAGGCAATACAACCCCGTCCTCCGCGATTACTTGTTTTTATTCAAAAAAATCGCCCGCGCTTGTTTGCGGCCGCGGAACAGGCGTAAGTTCAAGCATAATAAGCAAAAAGGCCTCTATTATCGAAAAAGCAATTAAATACAATATACAAAACGGCGGCGACCCGATAGATGTTTTAGCGGGGGTCGGTGGATTTGAAATCGGCGCAATAGCAGGTTTTATACTGGGGTGTGCCATTAACAGGGTTCCCGTTGTCGTCGATGGTTTTATTTCTACCGCAGGCGCGCTAATAGCCGTTAATCTTAACCCTGATGTTTTGGATTACATGTTTTTAGGTCATTTATCAAAAGAAAGAGGTCATAAAACCGCCGTTAACCTTATAAAAGGTAAAAAGCCGATTCTGGATTTGTCTATGCGTCTGGGAGAGGGAACGGGTGCGGTTATAGCGATGAATATAATCGAAACGGCTATTAACATGTATAACAATATGTTGACATTCGACGAGGCAAATGTCTTTGCGTCAAAACTTAATAAATAATTAATATTAATAACGGAAGATAAC
>JAJYQZ010000146.1 GCA_021794335.1 bacterium | reverse complement strand
TGAGGTAAGACAAGAATATTTTCCACGTCGAAACCAAATGAAGACGCAAAATCGGATAAAATCAAATCTACCGGTATGCTTATGCCGGCATATTTAACGTTATCGTTCACCATAAAAAAATATCCGCCTTTTTTAAGAATCCTGAAACATTCGTATATTACGCAACTCATTTCATAAAAATATCCCCTGACCATTCTGAATATACCGTTATTATTTAACTTTCCGTTATCCTTTAAATATTTAAGCCGCTCTAAAATTGCCTGCAGCAATTCGTGTTCATTTGCAATAGAAATAGGTATCGTCCATGCAGGATTAATTGCTAATAAATCTTTTTCTTTATTTTCGACCGTGCAGCTCAGCATAGTTTGGCGCAACGATTTTAAGCCGCTTTCATCTATCCCCAGCACCGCAAGTTCCAGAGCGTAAGTTCTTGTGTAGTCATATCTATTGCAATAGGGAGGTGATGTCATAATGGACGCAAAGAAATTATTTTTGAATTTAGGTAGCTGATTAAGACAGGATGATTCATATAAAAAAACTTCTTTGTTTTTATGTTTGCGCGATTCTCTTTTGTAATTTTCGATATCGAATAAAATTTCGTTTAATTTATCAGTTATTGCCCTATCGAATGATAAAATCTCGCCTTTATCGAAACGCTTTTTACCCCATGTCCTGCCGGACCTGTAATCCCATCTTAAATATTGGCCGTCTTTTCTTGTAAAGCTGATGGGTTCAAGGATACACAACGCTGCAAATAAAAGAATTTGCCGCACTTGAGGGGGTTCGGCATCGATACGGCTTAAGTAAGATTCAATGTCCTTTTTTGTTTCTTCTGGATAGGCGCCGCGAGTAATGTTTAATTCAATTATATCCTTATCTTTTTTTGCCGTTTTCCAGTATTTACCGGTTATCCATCTTTTAATCCGTTTAACGGTTTCGTCTTTTATTCCGTTTTCGACAAGCTTCCTTGTGCGCATAACTTCCTGCCCGATAGGAAGCAGTTCTATCCCGTGAGAAACTGCGCCTCGTTCATTTGAGGCAAAGAGAGCCGTTCCTATTCCGGCGAATGGATCAAGAACATCCCCTTCTATAACGTCATACTTATTAAATAAATAATGGATAAGATTAGCCGAAAATCCTTCTTTGTATTTATACCACCGGTAAACGGGAAGCTGCTTGTTAGCCTGAAAACTGACGATTTGCCTTGAGAGATTAACGTCATGGGGCATGACATTACCGAATCGGTTGCACAATTCGGTAGTTAATGCTTCTATTTTATCGATATTTTCTACAACGACGGTGTAAACCATCTTTTCCGAACCGCCCCTGTTGGAAGAGATAACGGTTTCGGATTTGGCGGTAACGGGTTGAAGTTCTTCGCCCACGGCGAGCATATCGTCCGCTTCCACGCAAGCCTGCATTTTAGCCTTCCACAAATCTTCCAAGGAACCCTTCATATTATTGCCGTTCACCAAACCTTCGGCTAACGTCTTTATGAAAGATTTTTCTTCTATCTGTGAAAGTTCCTCAAGCCCGCCTTCGGGAAGTTCCCCCTCGAATATCTGGGCGCTCGTCATTTTGTCCGCTATAAGTTTCATTGCCGACTCCTGAACCGTTCCCTGATTGACGAGAAAGTGAACCTCGACAGAATTTTTCTGTCCTATCCTCCAGCTTCGCCTTGAAGCCTGTCTTAATAAATAGGTCGAATATCCCGTCTGGAAAAATACGATAGTAGGAAAATCGTAAAGGTCGAGACCCGTCGAAACAAGTCTCGGGTTGCAAATCATTACGTCTGCGTCCTTTGCGTTATCCGCTATCCATTTCTCCCGTTTTTCAGGCTTAATGCTTGCAGGCAGAATAACGGAATTTATACCGTATTCTTCCAGTTTTTCCTTAAGCCTTTCCTGAATATCCCTCTTATTAGTAAACTCACAATACACGAGGGTTTTTCTTCCCTTCGATATATTTTCGTTTACTATTTCTATTAAGATTTTTTCTTTTTCCGTCGTAATATCCAACGACATCGAACAAGCGACTATTTCGCCTTTTTTATTGCGAACCTCTTCGTAAACCGGATTATCCGCATATGCCGTAAGGGATATAAGCATTTTGGATAACATCGCCAGACTCCCGCCGAAAAGGGACTTTTGGACTTCTTCATTGAGTTGCAAAGAAAAATCCATATACTCCTCTTTATGTTCGGGGTTTAGCTCTACCATATCCACGTATTCCGTATATTGCGGCAAATCCGCCCTTAAGTCTTCTATTTTCATAAAGACCGTGTTGCCGAAAAAGTAATCGGTAAGCATCTGCGGACTAATGCCCGGCTTTTCTTTCATCGTTATGTTTGCCTTGTTGTTTCGGGACATCTTATTCGATTCTTTGTCCGTTTTCCTTATCGTTTCGACTACCCCGTATTTAAGAGCGGTTTTCATCGGCTCGTCGTAATCCGCCGATTTTTTTATACCCGCAGGATTTGTTCTCCACAGGATATAATGTAAAGTCGACGGCTTACCGCCCGAAAGGGTTCCTGTAAGCCAGATAGTTTTCTTAGCTAACGACGCACCTTGACCAGCAGCTACTCCCCTTGCCGAATCGCCCTTTTCTTCGTGAGCTTCGTCTAATATAAAGAAATCAAAGAATCCATTGGGTAGATATTTTTTAGCGTATTCCATAAGGGCTACACGCTTTATCTGACCGGTAGCCTGCCACAACGGTTCTACGCATTTATCGTTTTTACAGACGTTTTTTACCGTCTTACTGCCCTCTTGTTCTGTTCCGCATTTAGGGCATTTAAATAATATCTTGTTGATTTGCGTTTCTTTCCCGGTTTTCCGCTTTTCGATAACTCCGGCGTGTCTC
>JAJYQZ010000168.1 GCA_021794335.1 bacterium | reverse complement strand
AAGTATAAATTCCCCTTCGTTTGCGCGCATGCTTAAATGGAAAAGTCTGTATTTTATGTAATTATCTATAATAGCGCCTAAATAATCGTATGCGTTTATTAATTCTTTTTCGCTTATGTCTTCATTAAGGAGTGCGTCCAATTTTCCGTTCGACCTTTCAATTGTTCTCATGCCCCCGTCGATTCTTTCGTTTAAATAATTTAACTCGGATTGTTTTTGTTTTATCTTGGATTTCAGGCTTTCGCTTTCCGCTTGAAACCCGCTTTTCGCCTCTTCGACAGTTTTGTCGTTTATGATTTTGCTTATGTTTTTTTGTATGGATTTTATTTTATATCTTGCCGGTTCGTTTTTTATGATTTCTTTTACGTCGGGGTGATTATTTATGGAGTCGCGGTACATCCTTTGGAGTTCTAGTTCGTTCTGTAGGAATGGAAGCATTCTTTTGATAACGGGATATTTGCCTATGTATTCCGACCATAATTTCGTAAATTCATCTTTTTGTTTTTCAGTTTCGCCGCAACGGCGTATTTTTCCTTCGCATAAATTTAAAGAATCGCGGATGCCCTTTATTTCTTGATTTATCGTCGAGGCTTTAGCTCTTATAGTTTTTAGGTTTAAAACGCTTTGCTTTTTTGCTTCTAACGGTAAAAGATAAGAATCATATATTTTTTTTACGTCGGATTTTAGCAGTTTAACGGCATTTGGAAGTTTTACTGGTTGTTTAACATTGAACTCAAAATTTGTAAAATTGCCAAATATGCTTAGTTCTTTGGTAAAATTTATGTGGTTGATTTCGGAAAAATTTTTCATGTAAAATTTTTCGGCTTCATTAAGCCATTCTTCATGCAGCGTAACGTTTTCCATGTCCTGTAAATCCAGAAAACCTTCGCGTTCGCTCTTTTCGTTGCCTTTCGTAACGCATCCGTAGTCTATTGTTTTGTCGTTGATTTTTGGGAGCCACCTTTTAGCTATATTTTCTATCTCTTCGGTCATATCGCCGGTTTCTAAGGCTTCAATTTTAAATCCGCCGATCATATTGTTTTTTGCCTGATTGGTAAAAGATGCGCCGAAAAATACAGGCATATCAACGCCTTTTAGCGTTGCATCTACTATTTTTGTCGCTATAAGGCTTTGCAGAATAGTTGTTTTGCCGGTACCGGGAGGTCCGTTGAGCGCTACTATATCGTCTTCTTGCTTTTTTAAACAGTGTAAAAAGATTTTTTGTTCCAAATTCAACGTATACATGGAATCCGGTTTTCCGTTAAATTTTATCTGGCCGGTAAAACTCAGCTCTTTTTCGTTTAAAAGAGATTCCTTAAGTTTTTTGTAGTTTGTTTCATCTTTCAATTCTTTGACGTAAAGTTCCCCATCGGGCTTTTTTATATATTGTCCTAGAAGGCCGTAATCAATACGACTATCCCCACCTTCGGCTTTTATATGCCTTATAAATGAGTCATAGGAATCTCTAAGTATGGTTATTTGGTCTTCCTTGTCGGTTATAAAAGAATAATTCTGTTTTGTGAGACCCTCTTTTAATAAAAAAGGATTTTCGGCGCAGTCCATAAGAAAATCCATGAGATTGTTCCATCTTTCGGCGCTTTTAATGGTGACGTCTTCCATAACGGCGTCTTTATTACTGAAGATTTGGGCATTCAAGGTATTTGACCATTTGTCTTCCTCGCAAAGCATAAGATAATTGGAAGCCCGTTCTATTTCATCGTTTACGTAAAGATTATAAGGAGAAACCGTAGGCAATCCGGAAAATTTTACCTTTACCTTTTGATTATTACAATAATCGGAATAATCAAGGTCTACCGCTATTATAACCGGTGCGACATAGTTGTTTTTTCCGCCTTCCGTCTTTTTATATAATAAAGGATATAAATCTAATTCTTTGACATTCAGGTAATATTCCAGCATGTTTATTGTTTTTTCGTTTTTGCCAACTTTTTTCAAATCAGAATAAATCTTTGAAATATCTTTTAAAAAAGAATCGCCTTGCTTGATATATCCATAGTCGTTTAACATGTTCGAATGTTCGGATTTTATAAACCCGATAAATTCCTTATAATCAGGGTTGTATTTAGCATTCCTATTTTTTCCTTTTAATATTTTTCCGTGGTAAAATCTTTTAAAGTTGCCTTGGTCGTCACATAATTCCTTGCCGTCTTCATTTTCTTTTACGCGCAGGAAACTTCTTAAGTCAGGCAAAGAAATATTGCATGCCGTATCTGGGGTTATCGTTTGCCATTCTTTAAAAAAACCGTATTCTACGATTTTTTTAAAATATTCTAAATGATAGAGTATGTTAATAGCTTCTTTTGGCGATGCGTTTCTAATTGCAGCTTGTTGTTTCGCTGCGTGAGGATTTTGGGATGTATGGGTTTGCCGGCCGTTTGTTTTTAAGTTTATTTCTTTACTGTTAATTATTTCGAGTATTACTTCGGCATATTTGGTTATGTAGGGCTTATCGTGTTTAAAATTATTTATAGATAATAATTTTTCTCTACCGGAAGGCTTGATTTTGGCTATCGCTATAAGGTCTGTGTCCCACGCGACTTTAAACGCTTTTAAATTTAGCTGTTTCGATAGTCCAATCCGCCATTTTTTTAATTCTTCAAAAAGAATGGCCTCATCGCCAGATAGAGGAGTGTCTTTTGGGTAATACACTTTCATAAGTCTTTTCTCTCTAAAGGATTAAAATTTTTGTAAAACCCATTTCACCTTGCCGATAATAAAATTGTCTTTATCTGGTCTAACCCCCATATTGTTGGAGTAAATTAAGACACTTTTTTGTTATAATTCACCTTTATAAATAAGTTATCATAAAATACTAATATTGTCAATATATTTTTTGCGTTGTATAATTTTTTCAAT
>JAJYQZ010000229.1 GCA_021794335.1 bacterium | reverse complement strand
TTTGAAACTTCACATATCGGAGGCACGCGTTGAAAGGCGCACGCCGCCTTTGCGTGCCGGAGATGCTGAAAGCCGAGAGCGAAGCGATAATCCAGAAAATAAATTTCTATTGCAAAATTAAAGTATAATACAAATGATACAAATACATGTTAAAATTATATAATAGAATTTATCACACTTTACAACTTAAGACAAGCTCCGAACTTGTTAAAAAATAAAAATGAAAAATAAAGAATCGCTATTCGATAAATCGCAGCAGGAATTGGAAGAATTCTGCATTTCAAAGGGGTTTAAAAAGTATAGTGCCCGTCAGATCATGAGATGGGTTTATTTTTACCAGACCGAAGGTTTTACTAAAATGACCGACATCTCAAAATCTTTAATAGGTGAATTATTAAATAATTTTCATACTAATCTCCCTGAGATAGCGGGCGCAACATATGAAGAAGATATAAACGGCTATTCAAAAAAATATTTAATCAGACTTGCGGATGATATGACCATAGAATCGGTATTAATAAATTATAATAACAGAAAAACTTTATGCGTCTCATCTCAAATAGGATGTAAAATGGGCTGCGCATTTTGTGAAACTGCAGGACTTGAGCGCGGCAGAAACTTATCCTCGGGTGAAATAATATCACAAATATTACTGATAAGTAAGGATATAAAAGAAAAAATTACAAATGTAGTTTTTATGGGTATGGGCGAACCGTTAGATAATATGATAGAAGTGAAAAAATCGTTAAATATTATGTCGGATAATAAATTTCTTGCTATAGCGCCGCGAAAAATCACCGTCTCAACCTGCGGCTTATTAGATAAACTGCACGATATCGAAAAATTCAAATGTAAAATAGCTATATCTTTAAACGCTTCCGATGATATCACAAGAAGCAGGCTTATGCCTGTCAATAAAAAGTTCCCATTAAAAAATATCGTTAATTTAATAAACCTCCAAAAACCTTCCGTTCATAACAAAATAACATTAGAGTATGTGTTGATAAAAGGGATAAATGACAATATTTCAAACGCAAAAGAGCTCATAAAAATGTTTTCTCCTTCAAAAGTAAAATTTAACTTAATACCGTTAAACAAAGGAGAAGATTCCATATTTTTAAAAAACTTAGAAAGACCAGACGAAAGCGTTATTAACGATTTCAAAGTTAAATTGCTCAAAGCGGGATTCACCGTAACGACAAGATTTTCTAAGGCGCAATCGATAAACGGCGGGTGCGGGCAGCTCACGGCAAAAACGCTATATTCTTAATAAAATGTTTTTCGAAAAGCTTACTGCCGGAAAGGGGAAAGTTTTTTGCGATTTTGATTATATCTCTTAAATCCTTTTCCCTTTCGGACGGTTTTGCCGTTATATATTTAAGGCATCCTGAAAGAACCGAGTCCTCGATAAAATTTATCGTTTTCCCCTTAAACGGAAGAATATCTATCGTATCTATAACTTCGGGCTTTATACGGCTGCCGAATGTCCCCGAAAGGTAAACATCGAAATCGTCGTCGTTATAAATTTTAAATTTTTCCATTAAAATTTCCGCTGCAGATTTAACTGCCGATTTGGCTAATTGAAACTGCCTGACATCTTCCTGAAAAAACCGCATATTAATTTTATCGTCGAAATACAGGACAACCTCCTGCCTGCCGTTTTTTACATCGATTACGGAATAGCTTTCGGAATCTATTAAGTCAGGGGGAAGGATTCTTCCGTTTCTATTTATAACATTTTCTCTTAAAAGCTCATACATAAGGCTCATTATACCGCTTCCGCAAATTCCCCTCGGCCTGGCGTCTTCCACTGTTTTAAATTCGAACATGCCGTCTTTGAGTTTTACATCGTAAATAGCGCCGGTTTCCGCCGCCATTCCAAACTTAATGTTTCCACCTTCGAACGCCGGACCCGCAGGAGCGGAAGAAGTATATATCCTATGTTTATTTCCTATAACTATTTCGACATTCGTTCCAAAATCTGCCAAAAAAATCGGCTTGTCTTTTTTTTCCATATCTAAGTAATAGATAGACGCCGCAGTATCGCCGCCTACAAATCCATCCAATATCGGGAATATGAATAACTCTTTGTTTTTTAAACAAAAGCCCGGTAAAAAATCGGTTTTATTTGGAAATGACAGGGCAGATGACGGCTTATAAGGCGGTTTTGAAAGTGAAATAAGCGGATAGCCGCATAAGGCCATTTCCATAGCCGTATTGCCGGCGATTGCAACAATGTCGATATCCTTACAGTCTAATCCTGTTTCCTTTTTAATATCGCCTATTAAGGTATTTATAGTTAAGACTGCCCTTTGTTGCAACTTTTTAACGGAATTCCGGTCTAATCCGTTCTGTATTCTTTTGATGGAATCAAGGCCAAATTCGGGGTATTGAAAATTTAATATGCTTTTGCTTGAAATAACGGAATTTTCATGATTCACCAAAGCCGCGGCAACCGTGGTCGTTCCAAGATCAATTCCTAAAAAATATCTATTTCGCATTAAGGTTAACCCGATAAATAAAGGCAGGACAATAATAAAGATTATAATCAAAATAAATTAATAAAGGTACCCGCACCCTGCTCTTTTTGCAATACTTTACCTATCCTGTGCAACGGCTCCCCGGCATTTTTAAAAGCATGCTCCAGCGCCTTCGATTTTGATTCAGGAACCGGCATTACAAGTCCGCCTGAGGTTTCTGCGCCAAAAGCTAACCACAATAAATTTTTATCGACATTTCTCAATGTGGATACATATTTCGAAAAATATTTTCTGTTTCGTTTGGTTCCTGACGGGTTTATACCTTTCCTTATTAATTCATATACCCCGTTTATGACGGGCAAAGAAGATAAATCAATCTCGCATGCGGCGCCGCTTGCAATCATCA
>JAJYQZ010000031.1 GCA_021794335.1 bacterium | reverse complement strand
CTATAGATGAAATAAGTTCATCCCATAAAGAAATGACAAAAAGCTCAAAAATAGCCAAGGAATCCTCTATTCTTTCAGTAAAAAGGGCTAAAGATGGGAATGAGATGATAGAAAATATAATAGAAGAGATAAAAATCGTGTCTTCGTCTATCGAAAATCTTCAAGAGACTATGTCAAGCCTGAATAACAGGTCGAAAGAAATTGGAGAGGTAATATCGTTAATTAGCGATATAGCCGACCAAACTAATCTTTTGGCATTAAACGCGGCAATCGAAGCGGCGCGCGCCGGGGAGCAGGGAAGGGGGTTCGCGGTTGTAGCCGATGAGGTTAGAAAGCTTGCGGAACGAACAAGCAAATCTACCTCGGATACGAGGCAGATTATCGAAAGACTTCAGGAAGAAACAGCAAAAACTATTAACGCTATTAAAGATTCGGTTGAAAATGTTAAAAATGTAACCGATGAAACGAAGCAGGCTGAAGAATTTTTTCAAAAAATAATAGAAGCGGCTGCGGCCGAAAAAAGTTCCATGGATATTATATCATCCTCTGCCGAGCAGCTGCAAATCGCGGTTTCCGATGTCGAAAAAAATTTATCCATCGTTCAGAAAGTTTCAGGTGAAACAACAAAAATGACTAAAAAATCACAAAACATCAGCCAATCGCTTTCAAGCCTGTCCCATTCCTTAAAAAAAGAATTATCATCCTTAAAGCTGGATTTGTTTGGCATAGTCCCGTTAGAATCCGCAGTTATTATGAAAAAGAAGTTTGAACCGCTGATAAAATATTTAAATAAATCGCTTGACGCAAAATTCACATCATTCGTAGCCGAATCATATGAGGATTCTATCGAAGAGGTAGGCAGCGGCATCGTTCAGTTGGCTTACATGACCCCGTCAACCTTCCTTGCAGCCAAAAATAAATATGGCGTTATACCGTTAGTTTATGCCATTAAAAACGGGTCTCCCTCATATAAAAGCGCAATTGTGGTTTCTAAAAATTCTACAATAAACAGTATTAAAGATTTAAAAAATAAAAAGATTGCTTTTGGTTCAAAGCTGTCAACAGGATCCACTCTTGTTCCGACCGCTATGCTAAAAAGGAGCGGCATAGAATTAAATGATCTGGCTTTAGTCGAATATTTAGGTTCCCATGACGCGGTTGCCAATGGTGTTATAGAGGGCGATTTCGATGCCGGCGGATTAATGGATTCGGCTTACGAAGAATTTAAAGATTCGCTTAGGGTTTTAGAATATTCAACGCCGATACCCCAGTTTCCAATCTGCGTAAGCCCAAAAATTGACCCTGATTTATTAAATAAAATCAAAGATGTATTCCTCAAAGCAGATAAAGACAAGCTTACGGCTATTGACCCGGGATATACCGCATTTACCGCGGTAACCGCCGCCGATTTCGACGAAATAAAAAAACTCCTTGGACTATAAGGATTGTAATTATAATGTATGCCAAAGAATATAAAAACCTTATTTTAATACTTCTTGTTGCTTTTTTCTTTATGGTAATGCTCGACATGAGCATCGTAACCATTGCCATCCCTAAAATTATGTCAAGCCTTGGGGTTAATCTGGAGGATGTGGACTGGATTATGATTGCTTATAATGTCGCAACGGCAGTCATAATAATGCCCATAACATTTATCATCAGAAAAATAGGCCTTAAAATTCCTATTGCGTTAAGTATTGTATTTTTTACCATATCTTCGGTGGCTTGCGGCTTTGCCTCATCGATAAATATGCTTATATTTTTTCGCATAATTCAGGGATTATCCGGCGGCGGCATAGCGCCGTTAGGGCTTGCCCTTCTAGGAAAGGTGTTCGAACCAAATGAAAGAGGCAGAGCCATGGGTATTTGGGGCATAGGGGCAATGGCCGCTCCTGCGATAGGCCCGACCCTCGGCGGCTGGATTACCGACCATTTAACATGGAGATGGGTATTTTTCGTAAATGTTCCCGTAGCCGTTATAACGCTAATAGGTATTTTGATAATTATGGAAGATGACCATAAAACACAATACTTTAAAGCAAGTTTCGATTTCATAGGGTTTATATTTTTTGCAATGGCTATAGCCTTTATTCTTGTGGCATTTAACGAAGGGCAGAATAAAGGCTGGGATTCAAGCTATATCAATATTTGTGAACTTTTAAGCGTTACGGGCTTTATGTTTTTCTTTTTGTTCGAACCGTTTATTTCCCATCCATTAATCGATTTTAATATTTTTAAAAATTATAATTTTACCCTGATAAGTTTAATTAATGCCGTGAGGGCTATCGCTCTTTTCGGCTCCCTGTTTATAATCCCCGTTTATCTTGAAAATATTATGGATTATACGCCTTATACGACCGGCCTTATTATGATGCCGTCGGCTGTTGCGGTTGCGCTATCTGCCCCGATTTTCGGCAAAGGGGCGGACAAATACGGTCCGAAATATTTTATTATTTTCGGTATGCTATTAACCGCGATATCCTTATTTATGTATTGGAATTTATCTTTGCAATCCAGTCTATTTGACATAATCTATCCGTCCATTATCAGAGGAATAGGGCTTGGAATGCTTTATTCCCCGATTATGAGCACAGGATTAAATTCGGTCAAAAAGGAACAGATTCCCGAGGCATCCGGCCTTTTACCCGTAACTATGAGGCTTGCTTCAGGCTTTGGAATAGCATACTTCGCAAATTATCTTGCATCGAAACAGGTTTATTACCTTGCGAGGTATAGCGATAAAATTAACGACAAAAATTTTGCATTTCTTAAGGCAAAATCATATTTTAATTCTAACGGATTATTTAAAACAAATGTCGGAATACTGGCAAACTCGGCAAGAATCGACACAGGACTCGGTATTGTAAATAATGTCGTTCAAATGTTCGCA
>JAJYQZ010000059.1 GCA_021794335.1 bacterium | reverse complement strand
GACGATAAAAGCACTGAATCGATAAACGACGATGACGTAAAAGATGAAGTTTTAAAATTCATAATTGGGCTAAAGTGGAACATCGGCTTAGGTAAATATAAAATGGTAGAAAAGCAGAAAGTAGATTTTTAAAACGAGAAGCACCGCAGGTTTACATAGCGAAGCTATGGGTATTGAGCAGAGCATTAAAATATTCTTTTTTAAAATCTAAAAAGTGATATAATTTAAATAAAAACGAGGTGAAAAAAATGTTTGACGAACTTAAAAAATCAATAAAGGAAATTTCAGAAAAAATGAAAAATGTCGATAAAAAAACCGCTATCGACGAATACTTAGAATTAATGAAAAAAAAGGCGGAATTGGAAAAGAAACTTAATGAACTAAAAATCAAAAGTATCGAAGCAGAAAAAAACAAAAAAGAACGGAATAAAAATAATCACATTAAATTTTTAGCGGGCGGGATTATCGCAAAATATTATCCTGAAATCTTAGAATTATCAGACGATGAAAAAATCAAAAACGCAGTAGAAAAAATACTAAAACACGAAAATAAGAATAGCGATTATTTTGAAATGAACAAAGACAAATTTGAAATATTCACAAGAGACGGCGAGGAATGTTATAGAATTAAAAAGCAGAAATAAAAGTATCTGCTCAATACCCAAAGGCTTCGCCTTTGATATTGAGAAAACCGCAAATTGCGGTTTTAACCTGCGGTGCTTTAATCTGGTTGGAAAGAAAAAATTAAGAGGTAAATTGTCGTGGACGAGTATATCGGCATTAGTAAATATTCAAGAAGACCGAAAAGAGAAAATGAAAAAACATTGAAAACGAACGGTAAAGCGAGAGCTAATTTTTCATCGCATAAGGGAAGTTTTAAAAATGAAATGTCGCACACGCTATTCACTAACGCGCAAAATATATCAGGCATAGAGAACAAAGGCAGGAGCTGCAAGTTTATCGATTATATTAGCGATAAAGACAAGGCTTTAGCGATATATGGCGATAAAGACGGAGCTAAAGAACATTATCGGAAAATTGAAAATGAAATATTACCGAAGCGGGCAAATTCAGTTATTCAACGCAGGTTAACGGTGCAGCTCCCGAGAGAATTTCTTTCCAACGCAGACAAGAACCTTGAAAATATATCGAAAATGCTTGACGAGAAATACTTCTCACGTTCGGGAGCTTTCGTAATCGCTTTGCACGACGGCGGAGCGGATTTTAGAAATCCACATCTTCATATCGTTTTTAGCGGCAGGGACGCTAATTTAAAGAATATTAGGGAGTATCACGATAAAAACTTTCTGAATTCAGTGAAAAAAGATATAGCGCAATTTATTAGTCAAGAAATCGGCGTAAAATGCGAGGTATCGAAGGAAAGGAAGAATAATAGGCATTATCCACGTTGGGTTAGCGAGGCTTTTAAAAAATATAAAAATCAGCCGGACCAACTTAAAAAATATTGCGATAAATATGAAATATTGGCTAATTATGTGAATGATATAAATTATCGGAATAATATGAAAGAGCTAAAGAACGAGGAAAAAGAGTTTAACCGTGAATATACCGCTTTTGCTAAAAAAAATAAAAAAGTTTTTGATAAAATTCACGGCAAGGAAGAGCAAGAGATTAAGCAAAAAGTAGAAAAAATAAAAAAAGAGGTGATGAATATGGATTTAGAACCTTTAAGAAACATTGACGTCGTTGAGTTAGCGGAGCGAATGGGCTTCGTGCAGGATAAAGCGGATAAAAAAGCATACCGCAGAGGCGATATGAAGATATCTATCGACGACAAGACGGGGCGGTTTAATTCATTTACTAATCCAGACGTGCACGGACGGGGAAGCATTGATTTTATAATGAGAACCGAGCAAAAAGATTTTAAGTCGGCGGTTGAGTTCCTCACGAATGAATATAGCATAGCACAGCCTGAAAGACTTAGAAAATCTTCTTTCCAACAGGAAAAAGAACCAGAAAAAAAGCAAGAAGAACCTAAAATCATTGAAATGCCGAAAATATCCAAATATGACCAGCGCACGCTTGATTATCTGATATGGGAAAGAAAAATAAGTATGCAAACTGTGAAGGAGCTGCAAAGAGCGGGTAAGATTTATCAGGACGAGAAAAGTAATGTTGTTTTTGTCTGTCGAGATATATCGGGGCAAATAACTGGCGCAGAAATTAAGGGAACAAGGGCGCAGTTTAAAGGTATGGCAAAAGGTAGTAATCGTGATAAAGGCGCATTTTATATATATCAGGCAGAACCGAAGACGTTAATTTTAACGGAGTCGGCGATCGACGCAATTTCGTATAAGGAGCTTAAAAATCCGACGAACAGCATAATCGCAAGCACTGCGGGCGTAATGCCGCACGGCACAAGTTTTATCGATGAAGTCATAAAAAGGTATGGCATATCTAACGTAAAAATCGCATACGATAACGACCAGCCCGGACAAGAAAATGCAAATAAGTTAAAAGTCGAGTTGGAAAAAAAATATCCTGACCTTAACGTAGAAATCGTGAAAAGCAGGGGAAAGGACTGGAACGAGGATTTAACTGCTCAGGAGCTCCAACAAAATAGCCCGTTTATTATTAATACGAAAAAAAATAAATTATCAAGGTAAACAACGCTTTTTACGACAATAAAGCTTTTAAGACACATCAAAAAACCGCCGCATTTGCCCTTTAAAGCCCTGTAATTTAATTTTAGGTATAAAACCATTAACATAAAATTTAAACGTCTTAAAATCGATTTTAGAGCGTTTTTTTCATCGATTTTTAAGCGTTTTTTTTATCGATTTTAAAATGCCCGCAAAGCCTGTATTTTTCAAGTGTTTTACATTATCTTGATAAATAGGAAACATAAGGAAGTTGTAAAAAGGGTTTCAA
>JAJYQZ010000118.1 GCA_021794335.1 bacterium | reverse complement strand
TTATAACCGCTTGCGTAAATATAATCCATTTATTTGTAATCGTTTGCAATGGGTGTTTTCCGCTTTTTTAATTTACCAGTATAAAAAATCTATTTTATTGTTTACTAAAGCTTATTATACAATAAACTAAGGGTGTTTTCTACATTGCTTAATTATGATATAATTATTCATTATGAATGATTTTAATAAAATCTTAGCAAATGCACCTTTTTTAAATTCGGAGTATCGAGATTTTTTATTAAAAGCAGGACACCCCCAAATTTGCCGATAGAAAATTTATTTTCTGGATTCCCGCTTTCGCGGGAATGACTTTGCGGGTATTTAGCTTTTCACCCAACGGGTGTCATTCCCGCGAAAGCGGGAATCCAGTGTTCAAATAACTTTAAAGCTATTTTAAAGATTTCTATCGGCAAATTTGGGGACACCATAACCGATTGACTTTTTTAAAATAATGGTTTAAAATTAATCATCGACCGTTGTTTGTAAAAAGTTAATTGCTGTTCCGTTCCGTTTCGTTCAAATTCTTTAATACAAACTGCTTCCGCTAATATATTTTGTCTTTGCTGTTAAATAAAAAACATAGTTACAAGTCTATAAATTTTATGAAAAAATTTAAAAAAGTATTGATAGCCAATAGAGGCGAGATTGCCTCAAGGGTAATCAGGGCGTGCAAGGAGCTCGGCATTAAAACCGTTGCTATTCATTCCGAAGCCGACAGTCAGGCTTTGCATGTAAAAAAGGCTGATGAGGCATACCTTGTGGGACCAGGTCCGATATCGGGCTATCTCAATATCAACAGAATCGTGGATTTAGCTATTAACACGGGAGCCGATGCCATACATCCGGGATACGGGTTTTTATCCGAAAATCCTAAATTTCCGGAGGTTTGCGAGAAAAGAGGAGTTATATTTATCGGACCGTCTTCCAAGACTATTGCTATGATGGGGGATAAGATAGAATCCAAAAAACTGATGAGGTCTGTCGGCGTACCGGTCGTTGAGGGCTCTGAGGGCGCGGTCGAATCGGAAGAAGAAGCAATTTCCGTCGCAAATAAAATAGGCTACCCCGTGATGATAAAGGCTTCAGCCGGCGGCGGCGGCAAGGGTATAAGGATTTGCTTTAACAATGACGAATTAGTCAAAAATTTTTCCTTATCCCGCTCCGAGGCTGAAAAGGCATTTGGAAACCCTGAAGTATTTATCGAGAAATATATTGAAAAGCCCCATCATATCGAGTTTCAAATACTTGCGGATAATTACGGAAATATTATACACCTCGGAGAAAGGGACTGCTCTATTCAAAGACGGCACCAAAAACTTATCGAAATAGCGCCTTCTCTTATATTAAATGATGATAAGCGCGCAAAAATGGGCGAGTCTGCGATAAAAGCGGCGCGTGCCTGCAATTATCGCAATGCAGGGACAATCGAATATATCGTCGATAAAAACGGCAATTACTATTTTATGGAGATGAATACCCGAATACAGGTTGAGCATACCGTCACGGAAATTGTCACGGGCGTCGATATTGTGGGGGAGCAGATTCAGATAGCCATGGGCAAGGAGCTTGACATTAAGCAGGAAGATGTTTCGATGAGGGGATATGCCATAGAGTGCCGCATAAATGCCGAAAATCCCCGAAAAGATTTTGTTCCGAGCACGGGTAAAATTACCGCCTATTATTCGCCGGGTGGAATCGGGGTTAGAATAGACGGCGCCGTCTATAAAGACTATGTCATTCAGCCGTTTTACGATTCTATGATTGCGAAACTTACCGTCAGCGGAAGAACATGGGAAGAAACGGTTAGGAGAGCGCAAAGGGCGTTAGACGAATATGTGATAAAAGGCATTAGAACAACAATACCCTTCCAGCTTAAGATAGTTCAGGACGAAGATTTTATAGCGGGCAATTTCGATACCCATTTTATAGACGAAAGGTTGTATTTAAGAGATTATAAATTGCAAAAGGACCCGTTTGATAAGATACTTGCAATATCGGCGGCCATATCCGCTTATTACGGGATTTAGCAAAAACTTAACATTGCGCGCGGCGTAATTTAATTATTACAGGTAAATACATGGAAGAAAAAAGCTATATCAGAAAAATCGGCGTTATGGAAACCGTTTTAAGGGATGCCCATCAATCCCTTTTGGCCACCAGAATGACCACCCCCGATATACTTGGGATAGCCCATATTCTAGACAACATCGGATTTTGGTCTTTAGAGGTTTGGGGAGGGGCGACATTCGATTCTTGTTTGCGGTTTTTAAAAGAAGACCCGTGGGAAAGACTTAAAAAAATAAGGAAGGCTTATAAAAACTCGCGGCTGCAGATGCTTTTAAGGGGGCAAAATTTAGTGGGATACAGGCATTACGCCGACGATGTCGTCGAGAGGTTTGTATCCTTAAGCGCCGATAACGGAATAGATGTTTTCAGGATATTCGACTCTTTAAATGATTTCAGAAATATTAAAAAGGCGGTAGAAATTGCAAAAAAGAAAAAAAAGATAGTCGAGGCCACGATTTGTTACACCACAAGCCCGGTTCACACGAACGAACTTTTTACTCAAATGGCCGTAGAGCTTGAAGAAATGGGCACCGACACTATTTGCATAAAAGATATGGCTGGACTTCTTTCCCCGACTAATGCCTATAATCTTGTGTCGATGATAAGAAAAAAGGTTAATCTTCCCATTCATGTCCATTCCCATTCGACAAGCGGCTTTGCGTCTATGTCTTTGTTAAAAGCCGTCGAGGCGGGAGCCGATATTATCGATACGGCCATATCCTCGATGTCTTGCGGAACTTCGCACCCGCCTACCGAGTCGATGGTTTTTACGCTATCGGAGATGGGTTACGATATTGACCTGGATCTGGAAAAATTAAAAGAAGTTGCGGATTACTTCAGGAAGGTTAGAAAAAAAT
>JAJYQZ010000301.1 GCA_021794335.1 bacterium | reverse complement strand
AGGTTTATGAAGAAGATATCAAAAATGCAAGAAATATTTTAAAAAATTCATTTACGGGTTATGATGAAAATAATAAAGTAGTTTTGTTTTCCCCGGGTTCTACAAGGAAGTCTAAAGAGGCAAACCCGGAAACTTTCTCTCTTTTTGCGGATTATTTAAATGGAAAAGGGTACCGTATAATTATAACAGGCTCTCAAAGAGACAGGGAACTGTCCCAAAAAATACTAAATAAAATTGAGAGTAAGCATCTTAGCGCCGACATAACCGGTTTAACCGATATTTACATGCTTGGCGGATTAATCAAGCTTTCTTGCCTTGTCGTAAGCGTTGACAACGGGACTATGCACTTAGCCTCAGCCATAAAAACCCCTCTTATAGCCCTTTTCGGCTCTACCGACCCTGCCGTCTGCGGTCCTGTTTCGGGGAACAGCTATATAATAGACAAAAAAGTGGAATGTTATCATTGCTTTTACAAGGATTGTTCAAAGAAAAATTTTAATAAAAACTATTTTCCGGATTGCATGGGGTTTATAGTATTAGACGATTTAATAGAAGGGGCAAAAAGGCTGTTAAAATGAAAATTTCAGGATTTACTTTTATCAGAAACGGGGTTTTAATGGAATATCCGTTTATAGAGTCTATTAAATCGGCTCTTCCATTGTGCGACGAATTTGTGGTTGTCGTCTGCGAAGGTTCGGATAGCACAAAGGATGAGCTGGAAAAGTTAAGAGGTGAAAATTCTAAAATCAGGCTTATAGACGAGGGTTGGAATGTTGCAAAAAAAAGCGGGTCTATTTTATCGGAAAAGACCAATATAGCGATAAAAAATATCACGGGAGATTACGGTTTATATGTCCAGTGCGACGAAGGCTTACACGAAAAGGATTATGAAAAAATAACCGGAGCGCTGGAAGACAATTTAAATAATAAGGAGATAAAGGGGTTCGTATTTGATTATATACATTTCTTCGGCGGGTATTTTTCATATGCAAAGAAGACCGAAAAAAGGTTTTTTTATGATAAAGAGGTCCGCATTATAAGAAACGACGGTACGGTATTTTCATGGGGCGACGCAATGGGGTTTAAAGATATCAACGGTTTAAAAATCAATTTGGAAAATAAAAACGCCGCACCGCTTAATGCAACGATGTATCATTACGGCAGGGCAAAAAATCCGGTTGGCATGTATAGAAAGGATAAAGAAATGGAAAGGCTTTATAACCATAAAATAATAAATATTTTAAAACACTGGGTTTCCAATTATGACCCGCGCGTCGATAAGTATATTTATTCCGATTTTAGCTGGCTTGAAAGAGTTGACAGGAATAATTTGGAATTTCATCCCGCCCCTTTTAGAGAACTTGCCTCCCGGCAGGACTGGGATGTTGACGATTTTAAAGTATTTATGAAAGAAAAAAAGGGTGTAAAGCAGTTTTTTCGCATGATAATATATAGAATCGTTAAAGATACGATAAATGAAACTTTAAATGCAATTAAAAAGGTAAAGGCTTTTTTAGGAATAAATAATAAAATAAAGTAAAGCAGGGAAAATTAAAATAAAAATAAAATAAAAAATGAGAATTCTGGAATTTATAACCCCTTCAAATATAGGAGGCGCGGAAAATTATTTAGTGAACCTTTCAAAAAAACTTAAAGAAAAAGGGCATGAGGTATATATTTTATCTTCTAATCCTCAAAACAGGAAAAATCCCGATTTATCCGTTGCGGAATTTTTAAGCAAAAGCGGGTTGCCGTTTAAACTGATGAACATCCGTTTTAAGTACAGCCCTCTTGCAATTCTTAAGGTTTTATATTTTTCAAAAAAAAATAATATCGAGATAATTCATACCCATCTTTCTAAGGCAAATATAATTGGCGCCGCCGTCTCGAAGATTTTGGGAATCAGGTCCGTGGCAACGGCTCACGGGCTTAATAAAAAATCTCAGTATAAATATACAGGCAGTATAATATGCGTATCAAACGCCGTTAAAGAAAACCTTTTATCGCAGGGCGTAAACGAAAAAATGCTTCATGTGATATATAACGGCATAGACACGGGTAAATTTAATCCAAATGCGGAAGGACTGCATAAAAGAGGATTAGATATAGCCTTTAAAGATAAGGCAGGATTTAATGCAGGTATTATTGCCAGGTTGTCCTATGAAAAAGGGGTGGATTTATTTTTAGAAGCGGCGCGCCTTACATTAAATAAAATTCCGGATTCAAAATTTTTTATTGCGGGAAACGGATTTTTAAAAGACGAATTAATAAAAAAAGCCGATAATTTAGGAATCGGTAATTCGGTTTATTTTTTAGGATTTGTAGGGGATAATCTGGTTTCTTTTATAAATGAACTGGACGTTGTTGTTTTCCCCTCATTAAAAGAGGGGCTGCCGCTTTCTCTTATCGAGTCGATGTCGATGGAAAAGGTCGTAATAGTTTCGGATGCCGGCGGAATGCCGGAGGTTGTAGAAGACGGGGAAAACGGGTTTATAGTAAAAAAGGGGGATATAGAAGGTATTTATCAAAAATTGGCTTTTGTGTATAATAACAAAAACATTATGGAAAAAATGGGCAAAGATGCCAGAAAAACCGTAGAGGAAAAGTTTAATATGGATATTATGGCGGACAAAACCGAAGATTTATTTAAAACTATTTTATCGTCGTTTTAATTTTAATCGGTAATTTTTGATTATGAACGAAAATTTGTTAAACATCGTTAAAAGATTCCATAAAGCAAGGATACTTGTTATAGGGGATATTATGGTTGACCATTTTGTTTACGGTACGGTTGACAGAATATCTCCCGAAGCCCCTGTTCCGGTGGTGCAGGTCAAATCTGAAAAATTGATGCCCGGGGGAGCCGCCAATGTCGTAAACAATGTGTCCAAATTAGGAGCTAAGGTTTATGTGGCGGGAGTTGTCGGAAATGATTATAACGGCAATATTT
>JAJYQZ010000051.1 GCA_021794335.1 bacterium | reverse complement strand
TAAAGCGTTTTATGAAGACTAATTATAATATAAAAATAAAAAAAACCGTTTTTTTGTTTCTTTTAGTAATAACGGTCTGCCTTTTTAGGACGGCCTGCGCAAGAACTTCCTACGCAAAAAGCCCCTCGAGTATTTACGGTATTCCCGCAGAAGAATACGTAATAAAATCTATAACATATAAAATGCCGTCCGGCATTCCGATGAAAGATATAAAGAATTTTCTCTTTATAAAAAAAGGAAAGAGATTCTCTATGCATTCTCTTGAAAAGACCGTTAAAATGCTTTATGCATCCGGTTATTTTTCCAACATTTCCGTATTTTCCGGAATAAATAAAAAACAAAAATTTATTTATTTAAAATTTATTTTTTTACCCAAAATTTATATAGGATCCGTAAATATCCGAGGACTTAAGGAAACGGGGATATCCGTTAAAAAAATACTGGATTCTATCCCTATAAAAAAGAACGGCCGTTTATTGAAATATTATAAGGCTTTAAGCAGAAATAAAATAAAAGAAATTATGCTTAAAGGAGGATATCCAGGCGCAAAAGTTAACATAACCCGCTATGTACCGAGGAATTCAAAGAAATATACCGTGAATATCGATATTATTCCGGGTAAACCGATTTTAATTTCCAATATAGTAGTTCAATTTAAATTATATTATCCTAAAAAAAGGGTTAATGCCCTTATCAAAAAAATGATCTTAAGGCCTTTGAACCAATATGATGCCCAAAAACTAAGAAAAAAAATTTGGGATTTATATAAAAACAAAGGCTATCTTAACGCTGTTATAGAAAAACCGAAAATTACCTATATTTCTAAATATAAAGCGGTTATAACTTTAGATATCCATCCGGGTTATAGAATAATATTTCATTTTAAAGGCGTAGAACCCCTGAAACAAAATTTTATCGAAAATTCAGTGCTTGAAATAAAAAACGTGCTGATTTTCGATAAAGGGACGTTTAAGGCATTTCAAAGAGTTGTTAAAGATTTTTTTAAAAAAGAAGGCTATTTTTTTACCGAAGTTTCTTTTAAGGAAAAAAAAGATGCAACTGCTAAGACTATAAATATATATTATGAAGTTAAAAAAGGGCATAAGGTAGAAATAAGGAGGATAGTCATAAACGGAAACGAACCCGTCCGCAAGAAAACTATAATATCGCTTATGAAAACCAGCATAACGTCTTTTTTTAACAGGGAATATTTCCGCAAAAAAAGGCTTACAAGCGATATAACAAATATCGAGAATTATTACAATAACGAAGGCTGGCTTTCCGCCGCCGTTTCTTATAAGCTAAAATTTGCCGCCGATAAAAAAAACGTTGCTATTACATTGAATATAAATAAGGGAATGCCGACCGTAGTAAAGAATGTTTATATCAAAGGCCTCCCCGTTTTTTTAAAGACGGATAAAAAACTGACGGATTATTTTTTGAAAATGCAAAAACTGCCTTTTCATATAATTAAGGCGGAGAATGGAAAGAATCTGTTCACCACCAAACTGGCGGATTCAGGTTTTGTTTTTTCTAAAGTAAGGCTGGACATTAAATATTCTAAGGACAAGAAATACGCAGTCCTTTATTATTATATCGAGAGCGGCCCTAGGGTCCGCATAAAAAATATTTTAATCATAGGGAATACCGTCACGAAAACATATTATATAAAGAGCCTTCTGCTTTTTAAAAAAGGGCAGTTTTACAGCCAAAAAAAAATAATCGATACGCAGAGCAGGCTTTATAGAGCGGGAATATTTAATTCCGTGAACATTAAGGTCGATAATCCCGAAAATAAAAAACCTGATAAAACCATAATAGTCAGGGTGAAAGACGTAAAACCTTTAGACCTCAGCTTCGGCACAGGCTACGGCACATATACGAAATATAATGGGTTTGTTCAGCTCGAGAATAATAATCTTTTCGGCACAGGCAAGTCTCTATCCGCCCGCTTTTCGAAAAGTGCAATATACACCAACCTTCTTTTAAATTATTACGACCGTGCCATATATAATTACAGAGGGCTTGCTTTTAACGCGCAGGGGCTCGATGCGGATATAATAACCCTTAATTATACTATGCGTAAAGAAGGCGGATCGATTTCTCTCATCAGACGGTTTAACGACAGGTTAAAAGGACTCCTTTCCTACGGAATGTTTTACGATTTTCTTTCGGGGGTAAATCCGGGGGCGCAAATAACGCCGCGTGACGTCGGTTTTACGAGGATAAGCTCTACTTCGGCTTCAGTAGTATATAATTCTAAAAATAATATATTTAACCCGACCTCCGGAAATTTGACGGCGTTAAGATTTACATATTCAAATTTTTTAATCGATTCCCAGGTCAATTTTTTTAAGATTTTTTTTCATACGGAAGAATATATCCCTTTTATTTACAATACCACTTTTTTGTATTCTCTGCGATTCGGCTATATAAAGCCTCTCTCGCCGACGACCCAGCTGCCTATAAACGAAAGATTTTTTCTGGGCGGTAGAACGACGGTAAGAGGTTTTCCTGAGGATTCTATCGGACTTGTGAATTTAAATCCTTACAATTACCCTATAGGCGGTGACGTTATGGAAAACTATAATTTACAGCTTAACGTTCCGGTTTATAATAATATTAATTTTTTTGTTTTTCAGGACGGAGGCAACGTATTTTTAAATACTCAGGATATCAGACCGTTAGCGTTGTATAAATCGGCCGGGGCAGGTATAATGTATTTGTCTCCGATAGGGCCTATAAGCTTTTCCTACGGTTTCATACTTACGAGAGAGCCTTATTGGCCGGCGGGCGGGGTTAATTTTACCGTAGGGACATCATTTTAAAAAATAAAACATAAATGAGCGGCGAAATAAATCGGTCGGATATTGATATTAAAAACAGGCTGAGAAAAGGGTTCTCTACCGGAAGTACAAGTACCGCCGCTATAAAGGCGTCTATCAGGTATTATTTCGAACCGGA